>BJHC01000233.1 GCA_014191535.1 Cyanobium sp.
CCAGACCGATCAGACCGGCGAACAGCACGTCGCTGCGCAGGTTGGCGGGCAGGGCCCAGGCCACCACCATCAGGATCAGCAGCGCCAGGGCCACCTCCAGGGAGGGCACCCGCCCGGCTCGGCTGAGCCGCTGCTCCAGCACCCCCACCCAGTGCAGGGTTTTGGCCTCATCCAGGAAGTAGCGCAGGAACACCATCAGCAGGAACATGCCGCCGAAGGCCAGGATCCGCGGCTCCGCCAGTTCCAGCAGCTCGTGGTAGTGCTCGGGATGGTGCAGGGCGGCATCGAGGGCCTCCCCGAGGCCGATGCCCCCCGCCAGGCTCACCAGCAGCAGCGGGCCAAGGAAGCGCACGCCGAACACCGGGATCACCAGGCCCCAGCTCAGGAAGAAGCGTTGCTGCCCGGGGGTGAGCTGCTCCAGCACGCGGGCATTCACCACGGCGTTGTCGAAGGAGAGGCTGATCTCCAGGGCCAGTAGCACCAAGGTGATCCAGGTGGCCTGCAGGCCGGCCGGGCTGAGGCCGCCGTGGCTACTGAACACGGCCACCAGGCCGATGGCGCAGCAGATCAGCGGGAAACGCACATAGCGCCCGTAGCGCAGCAGGGAGGCCATTGGGGTTTGTCGATCTCTCGAGCTTGCCTGTCCATGGGGCGCCCCATCGGGCCCTCGCCCTCAGATGAAATACATCGCCTGGGCCTGCTGCAGGGCATCCCGCTGTTCGAGCAGCTTGGCGAGAGAGGTGCGTTGCAAGCGCTCCAACCGCTGTTGGCGCAGGCTGCCGGAGAGCTCCTGCAGCACCTGCAGCTCCGGGCTGATCCCGTTGCCGCCGGGGTCGCCGTTGGGCTCGCCATCGCCCTCGAGGCACTCCACCACCTCCGCCAGGCTGATGGCGGCCGCCGGCCGTGCCAGTTGGTAGCCCCCCCGGGGGCCGCGGCTGCTGCGCAGCAGACCGGCCCGGCGCAGGCTGGCCATCATTTGTTCGAGGTAGCGCTCGGGGATGCCCTGGCGGGAAGCGATCTCCGCCACCTGCAGCCGCTCGCCGCTGGCCTCCACCCCGGCCAGCTCCATCAGGGCCAGCAGGCCGTAGGTGGTTTTGGCGGCGAAGCCCAAGGGGGGGCAGAGGCGACAAGCCCCAGTCTGCCAGGGAAACTCCGGTAAATGGGTCGGAAATTAGGCGGGCTCTCAGGGGTGCTTGTCCCAGTCAGGCCGAGCATTCAGGGGGTGTTTGGCTCCAAATCGCATTTTCCGATCTATTCACCGTGGTATTGTCGCCGCTGCGATTGGGTCTCCGGTTGTCTGACCTGTTTGTTGCGGCGCTTCAGCCCGGAGCCTTGATCACGCTGCTGGTCCTGGCGGGGTCGATCGTGCTGTTTGTGGGCGGTTGGCTGGCGCCCGAGCTCACCGGGCTGCTGGCGGCGGCCCTGTTGATGGCCACCGGTGTGTTGAAGCCTGCCGAGGCGGTGGAGGGATTCGGGAGTCCGGCGCTGATCACCCTCATGGGTCTGTTTGCCCTATCGGCTGGGCTGTTCCGCAGTGGAGGCCTGGATCGCCTGCGCGCGCTGATCGGTTCCGATGCGGTGCGCAGCCCCAAGCGGATGATTGCTCTCATGGTGGCCGCCGTGGGGCCGGTGTCGGCCTTCGTGCCCAACACGCCGATCGTGGCCAGCCTGTTGCCGGTGATCGAGGGCTGGTGCCAGCGCCGCCGCATTTCCCCGTCCAAGGTGTTGTTGCCGCTCTCCTTTGCCACCGTGCTCGGCGGCACCATGACGCTGCTGGGGAGTTCCGTGAATTTGCTCGCCAGCGAAGTGAGCAGCAAGTTGGGCTATGGCGCCTTCGGCTTGTTCGGGTTCACGCCCATCGGGATTGGTGTGTGGCTGGTGGGCGGCTTGTTGATGGTGGTGTTGGCGGATCGGTTTCTGCCGGATCGCGGCCGTGATGAAGACGATCTGTTCGCCGATCTCGCTAGCAGTGGCTACCTCACTGAGGTGAAGATCCCCCAGGGCTCGGAGTTGATTGGGCAGTCCCTGCATGGCAGCCGTTTGCAACGTCGTTTTGACCTCGACGTGCTCGAGCTGCACCGCGGTTCGGAGCGCTTTTTGCCACCGCTCGCCGATCGCACCCTGATGCTCGGGGATCGCTTGCTGCTGCGGTGTAATCGCGACGATCTGCTGCGGCTGCAGCAAGACCACACGGTGGTGTTGGCTCCCATGCCAGAAGCCGATCAGGGCGGCGATCAACAGAACAATCAGCGGATGGTGGAAGTGCTGCTTCCCTCTGGTTCAACCCTGGCCGGAGATTGCCTGCGTGATTTGCGCTTCCGCCAGCGTTACAACGTCACCGTTCTCGCGCTGCGTCGCGGCAATGAGGTGCTGCGAGAGCGGCTGGGCCGGGTGCAGTTGCGCGAGGGAGACGTTCTTTTGCTCCAGGGGCCGAAGGATGCCATCCGCGGCCTGCAGGCCAACAACGACTTGGTGGTGCTGGAGCAACTGGAAAAAGATCTCCCCACCGTGAGCCGCAAGCGCTTGGCTCTGGTGATCGCTGCTTTGGTGATTGCTCTTCCCAGCTTTGAGTTGATTCCCTTGGTGGCGTCGGTGTTGCTGGGCACCGTGGCCATGGTGGCCACGGGCTGCCTCCGTGCTGGCGAGCTGCAGCGCGCCATCCGTCTCGATGTGATTCTGCTGCTGGGCTCCCTGGCGAGCTTCAGCGTGGCCCTGGAGAAAACCGGGTTGGCGGCGGCCTTCGCCAAGGGGCTCCTGGCCGGTCTGCACAGTTGGCCGGTGTATGGCGCTCTGCTGGTGGTGTTTCTGTTCACCACCTTGCTGACTGAGGTGATGAGCAATGCCGCCACGGTGGCGATGTTGATCCCGATTGCAGGCCAACTGGCTCAGGGACTGGGCCAGCCGCCCATGGCATTCATCTATGCGGTGCTGTTCGGTGCCAGCCAAAGTTTTCTCAGCCCTGTGGGCTACCAGACGCACCTGATGGTCTTTTGGCCCGGCC
>BJHC01000234.1 GCA_014191535.1 Cyanobium sp.
AACACCTATGGCGTGCTGCACCATGTAGGCCTGCACCGCTAGGGGGCGCCAGGCATCGAACACCGCCAGCCGGAGCTGGGGGTGGTGCTGCTGCAGGTGCTGCTGGGCCGCCAGCAACCGTTCGATCACGCCGCGGCGCAGGCGAAACGGCGAGGCCTGCTCGCCATAGGGGGCTCCAACGGCGACGTAGGGATGGGGTTCCAGCCGCACCAAGTCAGCGGGCAGCTCCAGCAACGGTTCACCGTTATCGGCAATGGGAATGGGGCTCCAGGGACGCAGTGGCATTAGTTGAGACGCCCCCCCTGGGCCAGGCGATGGCGCTGCTCGACGAGCACCGCCGCCAGGGCGGGGGCCGCCTGCAGGTCGGGGTCGTCGCGCAACAGCTCCTGGGCGATGGATCGGGCCTGCTCCAGCACCTCGCCGTCCTCGGTGAGGCTGGCCAGGGCCAGGTCCGGCAGGCCGCTCTGGCGGGTACCCAGCACCTGGCCGGGCCCCCGCAGGCGCAGATCCATCTCCGCAATCTCAAAGCCATCGGTGGAGCGCACCAGCACCTCCAGCCGCTGGCGGGCCAGGGCATTGCGGCTGTCGTGGATCAACAGGCAATGGGAGGCGGCCGCCCCACGGCCCACTCGCCCGCGCAACTGATGCAGCTGGGCCAGGCCGAAGCGTTCGGCGTGGTCGATCACCATCACGCTGGCCGCCGGAACATCCACCCCCACCTCCACCACGGTGGTGCTCACCAGCACCTGGCTGCGGCCCTCCGCAAAGGCGGTGATGGCGGCCTGCTTGTCGGCACTGCTCAAACGTCCGTGGAGCAGCCCGACGCTCAACTCGGGGAATACCTCACGGCAGAGCTGCTCGTGCACCTCCACCGCTGAGCGCAGATCCAGCTTTTCCGACTCCTCCACCAACGGCAGCACCACATAGGCCCGCTGACCCAGGGCCACCTGCTCGCGGATCAGGTCATAGGCCTCCTGGCGCTGGCCAGCGGAGAGCAGCGCCGTGCGGATGGGGGTACGCCCCGGCGGCAGCTCATCGATCTGGCTCACCTCCAGATCACCGTGCAGCGAGAGGGCCAGGGTGCGGGGAATCGGGGTGGCCGTCATGGTGAGCAGATGGGGCTGCAGACCCTTATCCAACAGGCGATTGCGCTGGTGGACCCCGAAGCGGTGCTGCTCATCCACCACCACCAGCCCCAGCCGTTGGAATTGCACCGGGTCCTCCAGCAGGGCATGGGTGCCCACCAGCATCTGCAACGTGCCATTGGCCAGATCCGCCAGCAGCTCGCGGCGCCGCCGCAGGGGGGTGGAGCCGGTGAGCAGGGCGCAGCTCACATGCAGCTGCGGCAACCACTCACACAACTTGCGGTAGTGCTGCTCCGCCAGCACCTCGGTGGGGGCCATCAGGGCCCCCTGGCAACCGGCTTCGATGGCGGTGAGCAAGGCGGCGATGGCCACCACGGTCTTGCCGCTGCCCACATCCCCCTGCACCAGGCGGGCCATGGGGCGATCCCGCTGCAGCTCGGCGCGGATCTCCGCCAACACGCGCCGCTGGGCGCCGGTGAGGGGGAAGGGCAACAGATCGAGGAAAGCCTGCAGCAGCGCTCCGGCCGGGGCCATCAGCGGCGGCGCCGGACGGCTGGTGAGGGCATGGCGCCGCTGCAACAGGCCCAGCTGCAACAGCAGAAACTCATCAAACACCAGGCGGCGCCGCGCGGCACTGAGGCTGCTCTGGTGATCCGGCAGATGGATCTGCTGCAAGGCCTCCCCGAGGGGCAGCAACTGCAGCTGCTCCCGCACGGCCACCGGCAGGGGATCCCCCCAGGCGCTGGCGGCCGCCACCACGGGACGCATCAGGGAGCGGAGACGGTCGGCGGTGAGCCCCTCCGTGAGGCCGTAAACGGGCAACAGGCGGCCGATCTGCTCACTGCGCACCGGGGCGGAGGGGCTGGCCAACACCTCCATCAACGGATCCTGAAAGGCCGGTCCGTAGGGGGTGTCCTTCACCAGTCCACTCACGGCCACGGTGGCCCCGGGGGGGTATTGGCGCTGCTGCAGCTTCAGCCAGCCCGGAGAACTGAAGCGTTTGCCCGCAAAAAACTTGGACACCTTCAGCCGCCCGGTGACATCCACCAGCTGCAGCTCCAGGATCGAGAGATTGGGATTGCGCGGGCTCGTGAAGCTGTGGCTGCGGCGCACCGTCGCCACGATCGTGGCGGTGCGACCGGGCTCCAGGGCCGCGATGCGCACCAGGTTGGCGTAGTCGAGGTAATCGCGCGGGTAGTAGCGCACCAGGTCGCGGGCCAACCACAGATCCAGGGCCGCCAGCTTGGCGGCACTCTTGGGGCCCACCCCCCGCACCTCCGCCAGGGGGGTATCAGGCCGGATGCTGCGATCGCCGGAGGGCTGGCTTGCCGCGTTCGGCACCAGTTTCAGCCGCGGAGGGGCCACGGGGGCCGGCGGCTGCAGGCTGCGCTGCAACTCATGCAGCTGCTGGCGGGTGCGCCGCACCAGGTGCTGGCGCTGCCCCAGCGCCAGGCTGCCGTAGCCCTCAAACTGCTCGGCCAGTTGGCTCAGCAGCTGGGTCTGCGGAGCTGAACACCCCTGGGGTGGCTGGCGCAGCTCGCGGGCCACAAAGGCATGGAACGGCTCGCGGCGCCCCTGCAGGTTGCCGAAGCCGCGCTCAGCCTCCAGCAGCAGCCCCTGCTGCAACGGGCGCAGCCAGGCCTCAACCGTCAGCGGGTTTCCGCCGGGGGGATCGGGGATGGGGCACTGTCCTGAAACCACTGCTGTTCGGCTTGGAGCGCCCGCAGCCGGCGCTGCCAGCCGCCATAGCGTTTGGCCATTGTGCGCAATGCACGCCGGCGCTGCTCGAGTCGCTTGCGACAGCTGCGCAGCCGTGGCTGCTCGAATTCCAGATCACCGCTGCGCAGCAGCAGCGCCAACACCTGGGTGGGCCTGGCCTCGCCGCGGGCCTGGCCCTCC
>BJHC01000235.1 GCA_014191535.1 Cyanobium sp.
CGGCGGCTGGAGACCCATGGGGACCGCGACCCCACGGCCCCCCTGCGTGATGCCCTGTTGCAACGGCTGCTGGATCTCCCAGGCCTGAGCCTGACGGGACCAGATCCCCGTGCCCATGGGGCGGACATCCGGCTCCCCCATCACATCAGCCTGTTGGCCCGCAGCCCCCAAGGAAAGCCGCTGGCGGGGCGACAGCTGGTGCAGGAGCTGTGGAGCGACGGCTGGGCCATCAGCAGTGGCTCCGCCTGCAGCAGCGGCCTCCAGCAACCGAGTCCGGTGCTGCTGGCCATGGGCTACAGCGCCGCCGAGGCCCAGGCCGGCGTGCGCATCAGCCTCGGGGCTTGGCATGGGGAGGCGCTGCTGGATCAGCTGCCGATGGCCCTGGGGCGTGCCATGGCGCGCTGTTGAACCCGTTCCGGTGACGTCGCCTCGAGGCAATCGGCATCGAGTCGGCCTCTAGGGTCACGCCAGTTTCAGCACCGCCATGCTTCCCGCCGACCTGCGCACCGCCGAAACGGAGCTGCTGGAGGCGGTACGGGCTGCCCTCGCCAAGGGGGGCCGTGGCCTGTGGACCGCGGAGCTGCGCTTTGAGGGCCTGCGGATCCTGCCGGTGGCCCTGCGGCTGCTGGCGAATCTGCAACCGCAGTTCGCCGGCATTCGCCTGTTGTGTGCCGATGCGGGGGCCACGGCATTGGCCAAGCGCGATGCGCCGGACCTGGCGGACAGCATTTGCAGCCTCGGGGATCTGCAGCGGCTGCAGCAGGCGGATGGTGGCAGCGATGGCGTGGTGATCCTGGTGGCCCCCACACCGGCGGATTACGAGGACGTGGAGCGCACCTGCGGCCAACATCGCGGCCCTGCACTGCTGCTGAATGGCCGCCTCGAGGATGCCGCTGTGGGCATCGGCACGGTCGCCCGGGAGCGTCGCAAGGGATTCCTGGGGGAGTGGCAATCCGCCTATGCCCTGATTCCCACGGCCGATGGAGCCCTGCAGCACCTCTATCCCGCCGACTGGCAGTTTTACCGCCGCGATCCCGACGGCTACCGCAGCCTCTGCAGTTTCAGCACCAAACCGGATACGGAGCAGCTGCTGTTGGCCCTCGAGCAGGCCGCCAAAGGATGAACCACCGGGCTGACGGCATCGATCCTCAGCCTGGCTTGTTCCCGTCGTCGAGGCTCCTTACACTCCGGGCTCTGCAGAGACCCCATGGCTGACCGATCCCGCCGTTTGTCACCGCTGGATCTGGGGGCCGGGGCAGCGGTGCTGCTGGCGGCCGCCGGCGTGATCTGGAGCCCCAAGCTCAGCGGTGCCGTGGCCAGGGCCACCGGCAAGCTGCAACCCGTCACCGTGCTGGTGGATGTGCGCGGTGTGCCAGTGGCGGATCCCGCGGTGGTGCTGGATGCAGCCCGCCGCAGCGGCAGCGTCAGCATCGTGATTCGCAACCAACCCCACGGCAGCGTTGCCGTGAAACAGGTGATTCCGCTGCAGCGCAAACTGTCCGCCGTGTTTGCGGATGGCCGGGTGGTGAGCGCCGCCGATCCCAATCAGGTGCAGTTCGCCACGATCGATGCCCGTTTTGTGCTCCAGGGGGAAGGGCGGAAGGGGGCGGATGGCGTGGTCTTCGGCAACCAGAACCTCAAGATCGGCGCCCCGATCGAACTCGAGGGTCCCAACTTCCGCGTGATCGGCTCGGTGACCGGCCTCAAGCTCGGGGCCTCCTGACATGCACGGCCGCCGCGCGCTGGCTGGGCTGCTGCTGATCTGCTCCCCCACGGGGCTTGTGGCCCCTGCTGGGGCCCAAGCCAACACGGTGGTGGGCAACGGGATCCCCCAGATCGCGGCCAGCTCCCTGCCGGCCACGCCACCGCCGGTGGGCTTGCCCATGCTGCAGAGCCAGGTGAGCTGCCCGGCTCTGCAGCAACGCATTCAGGCGGCGGTCGGTGGTGAAGCGGCGGTGTGGAGTGTCACCGTCACCGACGGCAGCGGTCGTCTGCTGGCCGACATCAACGGCAGACGGCCCCGGGTGCCGGCCTCCAACCAGAAGCTGATCAGCAGCGCCATTGCCCTGGATCGGCTCGGACCGGATTACCGGCTGAGCACACGGCTCTGGCGCCAGCCGGATGGCAGTCTGCGCATCACCGGCGAAGGCGACCCGGATCTGGATCTGGCCCAATTGCGGCGTTTCGCCAAGCTCGCTCTGGGGTCTGGCAATGGCCGCATCCTGCTGGTGGAGGAACCGCCGCAGCGGTGGTGGCCCCAGGGCTGGGAATGGGCGGATCGCTCTGAGGCCTATGGCGCGCCGATCACGCGGCTGGCGCTCACCAGCAATGCCCTGGACATGGCGGTGCCCAATCCCCCCAGCCGCCTGCAGCGGCTGCTCTCCCAGGAGATCAAGCGCCAGGGGGGCAGTGCCGCCATCACCCTCGTGGCCCCCAATGCGGCCGGGGGTGATGAAGCCGTGCTGCTGCATGAGGAGCGCTCGGTGGGGATGCACGGGCTGTTGAGCCTGGCCAACACCGACAGCCACAACTTCACCGCCGAGGTGCTGTTGCGCCAGGGCACCGGCACCTGGGACCTACCGCTGGCTCGCCAACGGGCCATGCAATGGCTCTCTGCCCAGGGCTTGCCGATGGCCGGCGTGGCGGTGGTGGATGGCAGCGGCCTCGACCGTGGCAACCGGGTCACCAGTCGCCTCCTGGCGGCGCTGTTGCTGCGGATGGCCCAGCATCCCTACGGCCACCAGTACACCGCCTCCATGGCCATCGCCGGCCAGCGCGGCACCCTGCGCTCCCTCTGGCGGGGCACGGAACTGGAGGGCCAGTTCCGCGGCAAAACCGGCACCATCAGCGGCGTGCGCTCGATCTCCGGCGTGCTGGAAACCCCAGAGGGCCCCCGCTACCTGAGCATGGTGTCCAACGGAGCTGGATCCCCCAACAGCACCATCGGGGTGATCCTGCGGGAGAGCAGCCAGCCGGGCCTGTGC
>BJHC01000236.1 GCA_014191535.1 Cyanobium sp.
CGCTGCAACTGGCCGCCCTGGGGGCGGGCCGCACCAGCCCCAATCCCCTGGTGGGCTGCGTGGTACTCGATGCCCAGGGCCAGTTGGTGGGGGAGGGGTTCCATGCCCGGGCCGGCACCCCCCACGCCGAGGTGCAGGCCCTGCGGCAGGCGGGGGAGCGGGCCCGCGGCGGCACCGCGGTGGTGACCCTGGAGCCCTGCTGCCACCACGGCCGCACCCCCCCCTGCAGCGCGGCGCTGCTGGCGGCGGGCATCGCCCGGGTGGTGGTGGCGATGGACGACCCGGATCCGCGCGTGGCCGGCGGTGGCCTGGCGCATCTGCGGGAGGCCGGAGTGGAGGTGATCCGCGGCGTCTGCGCGGCCGAGGCCCGGGCCCTGAATCGCCCCTTCCTGCATCGCCTGCACAGCGGCAGGCCCCTGGGGGTTCTCAAGTGGGCCATGAGCCTCGATGGGCGCACCGCCCTGCCCAACGGCTCCAGCCAGTGGATCAGCGGGGCGCCGGCCCGCAGCTGGGTGCACCGCCTGCGGGCCGGCTGTGATGCGGTGATCGTGGGGGGCGGCACCGTGCGCAGCGACGACCCGCTGCTCACCAGCCGCGGGCAGCGCAGCCCAGAGCCCCTGCGGGTGGTGTTCAGCCGCAGCCTGGAGCTCCCGAACCAGGCCCAGCTATGGCAACAGGCGGTGGCCCCCACCCTGGTGGCCCACGGCCCGGAGGCCCCGGCGGCGGGGCGCCAGCGGCTGGATCAGGCGGGGGTGGAGCGGCTGGAGCTGCCCCGCTGCGAGCCCGCCGCCCTGCTGGAGGCCCTGGCGGCCCGGGGCTGCAATCAGGTGCTGTGGGAATGCGGCCCAGCCCTGGCGGCCGCCGCCCTGCAACAGGGCTGTGTGCAGCAGATTGCGGCGGTGATCGCCCCGAAGCTGCTGGGGGGGATGCGGCCCGCACGCCACTGGGGGATCTGGGGCTGGTGGATGTGAACCAGGCGGAGCCCTGGACGCCGCAGCGGCTCCAGGGGCTCGGCCCCGACCTGCTCTGGCAGCTGGACACCCCCGCCCTTAGCTGAACAGCGGCAACTGCTCACCGCCGCAGGCGGCCAGGGGCACCCCCGTGGGTTTGGGCTGCACCCGCCATCCGTTGGGATCCCAACCCTGCAGCAGCGGCTCCAGGGCCCGCAGGCCAGGGCCATCTTTGGTTTCCAACCAGGCCTGCTCGAGCCCGGCGGGCACGATCACGGGCATGCGGTCATGCAGGGGCGCCACCAGGGCATTGGGGGCGGTGGTGAGCACACAGCAACTTTCCACTTCGCTGCCATCGGGGCCGATCCAGCGCTCCCACAGCCCCGCCAGCCAGAAGGGGGCGCCATCGCAGCGCTCCACGCGCCGGCCCTTCTCCAGAAAGGCATCGGCGGGCAGCAGGCAGCGGCGGTGGCGCCAGGCGGCGCGGAAGCTGGCCTTCTCCGCCACGGTTTCCGAACGGGCGTTGAAGGGGCGTGGGGCCGCCAGGGGATCCTTGGCCCAATCGGGCAACAAGCCCCACAGCAACAACGCCCCCTCCAGGCGGCCGTGCTCCTGGCGCAGGGCCAGCACCGGCTCACCGGGGCGGATGAGATCCCGGGGCGCGTAGTGGGCGGCCAGGCCATCGGGCAACGCCTCCGCTAGGGGCGCCGGCAACCGTTCGAGCGGAACAGCCAGGCAGAAGCGGCCACACATGGGCTGACAGGCGATGCGGCCGTACGGTTCTCACCCACCACTGGGGTCGAGCGAGGTCCCTAGTTTGGTGCCACCAAGACCCCCGATCGATGGCCATCCGCAAGGACGAGACGCCCCCCAACCGGCGCTTCGGGATCATCAACCTTGTGTTGATCGGCTTCGGGGTGCTGCTGCTGTTCAGCAGCTTCCTGCCCAACCAGGGCATGCAGCAGGTGCCGCGGGTGCCCTACTCGCTGTTTGTGAGCCAGGTGGACGACGGCAACGTGCGCCGCGCCTACATCACCCAGGAACAGATCCGCTACGAGCTCAAGGAAGCGCCGGCCGAAGGCGCCCCCACCGTGCTGGCCACCACGCCGATCTTCGACATGGATCTGCCGAAGCGGCTCGAGGAGCACGGCGTGGAATTTGCGGCTGCCCCACCCCAGAAGCCCAGCTTCATCAGCACCGCCCTCAGCTGGGTGGTGCCGCCCTTGATCTTCATCCTGGTGCTGCAGTTCTTCGCCCGCCGCTCCATGGGCGGCGCCCAGGGGGCCCTGAGCTTCACCAAGAGCAAGGCCAAGGTCTACGTGCCCGATGAGGAATCGCGAGTCACCTTCGCCGACGTGGCCGGGGTGGATGAGGCCAAGCAGGAGCTCAACGAAATCGTCGACTTCCTGAAAAAGCCTGAGCGCTACACCGCCATCGGTGCCCGCATCCCCAAAGGGGTGTTGCTGGTGGGTCCTCCAGGAACCGGCAAGACGCTGCTCTCCAAGGCTGTGGCTGGCGAAGCCGAAGTGCCGTTCTTCATCATTTCCGGCTCGGAATTCGTCGAGCTGTTCGTCGGTGCCGGTGCCGCCCGCGTCCGCGATCTGTTCGAAGAGGCCAAGAAAAAAGCGCCCTGCATCATCTTCATCGACGAACTCGATGCCATCGGCAAGAGCCGTGCCGGCTCGATGGGGGTTGTCGGCGGTAATGACGAGCGCGAGCAGACCCTCAACCAGCTGCTCACCGAAATGGATGGCTTCGCCTCCAAGGACAAGCCGGTGATCGTGTTGGCCGCCACCAACCAGCCCGAAACCCTGGATGCGGCCCTGCTGCGGCCCGGTCGTTTCGACCGCCAGGTGCTGGTGGACCGTCCCGACCTCTCCGGCCGCCGCACCATCTTGGGCATCTACACCAAGAAGGTGAAACTCTCCGACGGCGTGGATCTCGCCAAGATCGCGCAGGCCACCAGTGGCTTCGCCGGCGCCGACCTGGCCAACCTGGTGAACGAAGCCGCACTCCTGGCCGCCCGC
>BJHC01000237.1 GCA_014191535.1 Cyanobium sp.
CCCCCTGCACCAGCCGCAGGGGTACCGGCAACTGCGCCGCAATCGATTCCAGCCGCTGATCATCCAAAAACAGCGGCTCACCTTGCCGCAGCATTACGGCAGGCAGCAGCAGTTCGTCGCCCAGATCACAACCCACCAGCCCCTCCAACAGATCCGAGCCAGTGAGCAGGCCGGTCACCACCTGGTCCTGGCCCCAGTAGGGGCTGGGCAGACCATGCAGCAACAGCTCCAACCCCTGCACCGCATTGAGCCGCTGAACGGCCGGCTGCAGGGCCTCGGCCACCAGCTTGCCCACCACCCAGCTCAACCGCCGCGGCCGCTCCAGGGCCAGGGGCAGCAGGGACGTGGCGGCATCCATCGCCTCCAGGAAGGCACGGATGCTGCCCACCCCATTGCCCTCCTGGGGCAGGTCTTCGTAACTGGCCCGTGGCGGCAGGGGCAGGCCCGCCATCAGATACCACTCATCTGAAAGCCAGGCGAAGCGGCTGCCCAGCTCGGCGCTGAAGCGCTGCTGCAGGGGCTCCACCTGGGCAATCACCCGGCGAGCACAGGCCGGATCCACGGGTTGGAGACCGTCCTCGGCGGGGCGGTAGCGGGTGAGCCCCACGGGCACCACGGCGGCCGAGAGCACCGCAGGCCACTCGCCTGCGGCAAACCCCGCCAGATCCAGCAGGGTGCGCTCCAGGGCGGCGCCGTCGTTGAGGCCCGGGCAGACCACCACCTGGGCATGGATCTGCAGCTGCCGCTGCTGGAACCAGGCCAGCTGCTCCAGCAGCAATCCCGCCCTGGGGTTCACCAGCAAGCGGCTGCGCAACTCCGGATCGGTGGCGTGCACCGACACAAACAGCGGTGACAGGCGTTGCTCCTCAATGCGGCGCCAATCGGCATCCGTGAGGTTGGTGAGGGTCAGGTAGGAGCCGTACAGAAAGCTGAGGCGGTAGTCGTCGTCCTTGAAATAAAGGCTGCGGCGATGGCCGGGGGGCTGCTGGTCGATGAAGCAGAAGGGGCAATGGTTGTTGCACTGGCGCAGCCCATCGAACAGGGCTTCGGTGAAGGCCAGCCCCAGCCCTTCATCGGCCTCCTTCTCCAGCTCCACCCGGTGCAGGGTGCCGTCCGGGTCCTCCACTTCCAGGGTGAGTTCCTCGGCACTCACCAAAAACTGCAGATCAATCAGGTCGCGCGGCCGCACCCCGTTCACACTGAGCAGCCTGTCCCCGGGCTGAAACCCCAGCTCATCGCCGATCGACTCGGGCTCCACCCGCTCCACCACCGCCGGCTGCGGCAAGCGCTGCTGCTCCCCATCCACCAGGGCCACACCGGCCGAGGGTTCGTTCCACACGGGCGCTGCACCGCCAGAGCTGCTGCGCTCAGTCTGCTGCGCCGCCTGACGGCTGGAGCGGAATCAGCCGGCCAGGCGGCCGGCGCCAAGGATCAAGCCCAACCCAAAAAACAGCCGATAGCCCACAAACCACCAGGTGCTGTGCTGCTGCAGAAAACGCAGCAACCAGGCGATCGCCAGCCACGACACCAGTGCCGACGTGGCAATGCCCACCAAGAGGGGTAAGGCCCCCCCCGCCACCGGCTGTTCGAAGGCGTCCTTGAGCTCCACCAGGCCGGCGATGGTGATCGCTGGGATGCCCAGCAGAAAGGAGAACCGGGCCGCATCGGCACGGCTCCAGCCATCCAGCAGGGCGGCGGTGAGGGTGCTGCCGGAGCGCGACACCCCCGGCACCAGGGCCAGGGCCTGGGCCAGGCCCACCAGCCAGCCATCGCGCACGGTCACCGCATCCAGGGCCCGGCGGCGGCTGCCCAGCTGCTCTGCCAGGCCCAGCCGCAACGCCATCACGATCGCGACCACCCCGACCGCGGGGAGGCCGCGCAGGGCGGCATGGTCGAAATCGGGCACCAACACCTTGATCCCCAGGCCCGCCACCAAGATCGGCAGGGTGCCCAGCAGGATCGCCAGCCCCAGGCGCGCATCCGGCTCCTGCCAGCGCCGCTGCCGCACCGCGGTGGCCATGGCCACGGCCACCTGCTGCAGATCACGGCGGAAGAAGCCGATCACGGCGGCGATGCTGCCCAGTTGGATCACCGCCGTCACCGACACGCCGGGATCCCCCCAACCCAGCAGCACTGGCACCACCTTCAGATGGGCGGTGCTGCTGATCGGCAAAAACTCCGTCAGGCCCTGCACCACCCCCAGCACGCCATAGCGCCAGCAGGCCTCCACCACCCCCATCGCCTGGTCGACCGGCACTGCACCCATCGGAGCCCGAACTCTCTGGGGCCGACCCTATGCGTCCTCGGGGGCGCTGGCCAGCCCTCGGGATGGGTGGTCAGGTCCTTTAAGGTTGAACACCTTTCTTCACAACCCGGTGATCGGGGCTCCCCCTCGCCTTCCCCTGGAGACCCCGGCACCGGCGCTGGAGGCACAGGCCGTGCTGGCCAGGGTCCCGGCCGGGCTGGGGCGGCAACCAAGCATGGCGGCCGGGAGTCGCCTGTGGGCCCTGCCCCTGGCGGGGGCCCTGCTGGTGGCCCTGCCGGTGTTTCTGCAGGCCCCCTGGGTGCGCCTGGCCCCGTTCAGTGCTGCGCTGTTCACCGCAGCCCTGCTGATGGTGGGCGTGGTGCTGGCCCAACGGCGCTCAGCCGCCTGGAGCACCGCCGGGGTGTTGCTGGTGGGCTTCAGCGGCAGCTGGCTGGGGGGCTGTCTGTTCTGGGGCTGGTTCCGGCTGCATCCGCTCTGGCATCTGCCGATTGAGGCCTTCGCCCTGCCCCTGGCGGTGGCGGGGCTGCGGGGGCGCTGGCGGCTGGCGGGCAGCTTTTATCTGGCCTCCCTGGCTGGCACCGCCTGCACCGATGCGGTGATGGCCCTCACCGGGGTGATGCAGCGCTGGACCCAGGTGCTGGAAGCCCCCCTCGACCAGGCGGCCCTGGAACTGCAGCGGGCGGCCCTGGG
>BJHC01000238.1 GCA_014191535.1 Cyanobium sp.
CCCAGTGAAGCCCGGGCCATCGGCGCGCTCTACCCCTGTGCCCTCACCGACGCCACCGAGCATTCCCTCTCGGAGCTGGCCCACGACCTGGTGAAGGCCTGGGGCGATCGGCAACTCACGGTGCTGGAGCTGGAGGATCGCATCGCCCAGGCGGCGGAGAAGGCCCCCACCGACGACCCGCAGATCCAGCAACTGCGCAATCTGATCGCCCGGGTCAAGGGTGAATACGAGGCGGTGACCCAGGAGGAGGACAACCGCGTGCGCGAGGCCGGTGGCCTGCATGTGATCGGCACCGAGCGCCATGAATCCCGCCGGGTGGACAACCAGCTGCGGGGCCGGGCCGGTCGCCAGGGCGACCCGGGCAGCACCCGCTTCTTCCTGTCGCTGGAGGACAACCTGCTGCGCATCTTCGGCGGTGATCGCGTCGCCGGCCTGATGAATGCCTTCCGCGTGGAGGAGGACATGCCGATCGAATCCGGCATGCTCACCCGCTCCCTGGAGGGGGCCCAGAAGAAGGTGGAGACGTACTACTACGACATCCGCAAGCAGGTGTTCGAGTACGACGAAGTGATGAACAACCAGCGCAAGGCGGTGTATGCCGAGCGGCGCCGGGTGCTGGAGGGTCGTGAACTCAAGGCCCAGGTGGTGGGCTATGGCGAGCGCACCATGGACGACATCGTGGAGGCCTATGTGAACCCCGATCTGCCGCCCGAGGAATGGGACCTGGATCGGTTGGTGGCCAAGGTGCAGGAGTTTGTCTATCTCCTGGAGGATCTCAAGCCTGAACAGCTGCGCGGCCTGTCGATGGAGGAGCTCAAGGCCTTCCTGCAGGAGCAGCTGCGCAACGCCTACGACATCAAGGAGGGGCAGATCGAGCAGGAGCGCCCCGGGTTGATGCGGGAGGCGGAGCGCTTCTTCATCCTTCAGCAGATCGACACCCTCTGGCGGGAACATCTGCAGGCCATGGATGCCCTACGGGAATCGGTGGGCCTGCGCGGTTACGGCCAGAAGGATCCGCTGATCGAATACAAGAACGAGGGCTACGACATGTTCCTGGAGATGATGACCCAGATGCGCCGCAACGTGATCTATTCGATGTTCATGTTCCAGCCGGCGCCTGCGGCGGCGACCGCCGAGATCACGAGCTGAGGCCGGGCCCCTCCCCCAGGAATTCGAGGATCTCGCGGTCCTTGAGGTTCTGGGCGGCCCCACGGCAGGGCTCCAGCAGCGGCCGGCCCGCCGCCAGCTCCCGCAGGCAGGCCTGGGTGCGGGCCAGCTCCCCCTCCAGGGCATCGATGCGCTCCATCAGGTTGCGGATCACCCGCGCTTCGGCATCCGGCAGGGCGGAGTGGGCCAGGGGATCCACCCGCACGCCGCTCTGGTGAATCACCCGCCCGGGGATGCCCACCACCGTGCTGTCGGCCTCCACATCGCGCAGCAGCACCGATCCCGCACCGATGCGGGTGTTGGCCCCCACGGTGATCGCCCCCAGCACCTTGGCGCCGGCCCCCACCACCACGTTTTCCGCCAGGGTGGGATGGCGCTTGCCGTGGGCCTTGCCGGTGCCCCCCAGGGTCACCCCCTGGTACAGCAGGCAGTTGTCGCCGATCACGGCGGTTTCACCGATCACCACGCCCATGCCGTGGTCGATGAACACGCCGCGGCCGATGCGCGCCCCAGGGTGGATTTCAATGCCCGTGAGCCATCGCCCCAGCTGGCTGAGCACGCGGGCCAGCAGGGGGCTCAGGGGCCAGCGCCGACGCCAGAGCCGATGGCTCAGCCGGTGCAGGCAGAGGGCGTGCAGCCCCGGATAGCAGGCCAGGATTTCCAGCGTGCCCCGGGCCGCCGGATCCCGTTCCTTGATGATCGCGAGGTCAGCGCGCAGGGCGTTCAGCATCCCCCCATCCTGCCGAAGCCTGCCCCAAGCGGCGCTTCCCCACTGGTTTGACCGAGGGGCCCTCGGTCATGCATGATCAGCGGGTCGGCGGCGCAGCCCCGGCGAACGCGGATGTAGCTCAGTGGTAGAGCATCTCCTTGCCAAGGAGAGGGTCGAGAGTTCGAATCTCTTCATCCGCTTGTTGAACGATCCGTTGCCCATCACGGCTTCGGTCTGATTGCTGCCTTAACCCTGCAGCAAGCCGATTTCCTTGCGCAGCAGATCGATGGTGGCGCTGCCCAGATAACTCTGGGCGCAATGCACCTGGGGCAGGCGCATCAGCTGCGAACGGTTCTGGCGCAGGCTCTGCTCCACCAGCGGCAGGCTGGGGCGGTCGCAGAGCACGTGGCTGGCGGCCCGCAGCAGTGCCAGCAGGCGGCTGCTCACGTCGGGGGTGGCGGTCATCAGCAGCAGTTCGTTGCCGCGCATGCTGTGCAGGATCACCTCGGCGGCCCGCAGGATGCCGGGGCTGATGCTCACCAGGCCCACGCAGCTGCCCGCCCGCAGGTCCTTGAGCAGATCCAGCTCGTGGCGGAAGTCGTTGAGGTCCACCGGCACGGCGCGCACCCCATGGCGCCGGGCGATCTCCTCCACCGGCTGCAGGAAGTAGCGGCTGGTCACCACGGTGCCGTTGCTGGAGCTCTCCAGCACCGCCTCCAGCTCCTCCATCGGCACCACCTCCACCGGCACATCCAGGTGGGGGGTGAGCTCTTCGCCGATCAGCATCGAGGCGCCGATGTCTTCGCGGGGGGTGCTCACCAGCACGCGGGCACCGCAGCGCAGGCGCCAGTCGATCTCCCGGGTCAGCAGTTCACGGGCCTGCTGCAGGGTGCAGCCGGCGTTGAGCAGCCCATCCACGCTCTGGCGCACCTCCCGGTCGATGTCCGGCAGGTGGCGGTTGCGGGGGCCCGGCGGCGGCTTGATTTCGCGGGGGTTCTGCTGGTCGCGCACATAGATGCCGGAGCCGGCCATGGCTTCCACCACGCCGTCGTTCTCAAGCTGCCGGTA
>BJHC01000239.1 GCA_014191535.1 Cyanobium sp.
GGTGGATGAACGGCGCCATTGCCTCTCCAACGGCCAGCAATGGCTCGACCATGCCGAGGAGCATCACGCGGAGGTGTGCGCCGAGTTGGGGGAAGACCTACCCCGCCTGCACCGCAACCCCGAGGCGGCCCTGGAGGACCTGCAGCGCCACCCCGGCATCGACCTGGCGGAGCTGCACGAAAGCGACAGCCATCCCAACAGCTTTGACCTGGCCAGCCGGCCGGTGCCCGCCTACCCCAACCAGTTCGGCAAGTTGGCGGCGCTGGTGAAGGGATTCCAGGGGGAGCGCACGCGGGTGTGGCTGCTCTCCGCCCAGCCCAGCCGCGCCGTGGCCCTGCTGGAGGAGCACGACTGCATCACCCGCTTCGTGCCCAACCCCGCTGACTGGGCCTCGATCGAGCGGCTGGTGGAGCAGAACACCCCCGTGGCCCTCAAGACCCGCGGCACCGCGGAATTGGAGGGCCTGCAGCTGCCGGCCTGGCGGTTGGCGCTGATCACCGACCGGGAATTCTTCGGCCAGCACGCCCTGGCGGCCACCGGCTATGTGCGCCGCCGCCGCAAGGCGGCCAGCCGCACGGTGGATCCCAACAAGATGCGGCCCGGCGATTTCGTGGTGCACCGCAACCACGGCATCGGCAAATTCCTCAAGCTCGAGAAGCTCGCCATCGGTGGCGAATCCCGCGATTACCTGGTGGTGCAGTACGCCGATGGGCTGCTGCGGGTGGCCGCCGATCAGCTGGGCAGCCTCGGCCGCTACCGCGCCACCAGCGAGCAGGCGCCGGAGCTCAACCGCATGGGCGGCACCGCCTGGAGCAAGGCCAAGGAGCGGGCCCGCAAGGCCGTGCGCAAGGTGGCCCTGGATCTCGTGAAGCTCTACGCCGAGCGGCACCAGGCCGCGGGCTTCGCGTTTCCCCCCGATGGTCCCTGGCAGATCGAACTGGAGGACTCCTTCCCCTACGAACCCACCCCCGATCAGCTCAAGGCCATCGGCGAGGTGAAGCGCGACATGGAGCAGCCCCAACCGATGGATCGCTTGGTGTGCGGCGATGTGGGCTTCGGCAAAACCGAAGTGGCCATCCGCGCCATCTTCAAGGCGGTCACCGCCGGCAAACAGGTGGCGATGCTGGCCCCCACCACCGTGCTGGCGCAGCAGCACTGGCGCTCCCTGTCGGAGCGCTTCGCCCCCTATCCGATCAAGGTGAGCCTGCTCAACCGCTTCCGCACCGCCGGCGAGCGCAAGGCCATCCAGGACGGCCTTGGTGAAGGCACCGTGGATGTGGTGGTGGGCACCCACCAGCTGCTGGGCAAGGGCACCAGCTTCAAGCAGCTCGGCCTGCTGGTGGTGGATGAGGAGCAGCGGTTCGGCGTCAACCAGAAGGAAAAGATCAAGGCCCTGCGCAAGGACGTCGACGTGCTGACCCTGTCGGCAACCCCCATCCCGCGGACGCTGTACATGAGCCTCTCCGGTGTGCGGGAGATGAGCCTGATCACCACGCCACCGCCGCTGCGCCGTCCGATCAAGACCCACCTCACGGCGCTCGATGAGGAAGCCGTGCGCAGCGCCATCCGCCAGGAGCTGGACCGCGGCGGACAGATCTTCTACGTGGTGCCGCGGGTGGAGGGGATCGAGGAGGTGGCCGAGGGGCTGCGCCAGATGATCCCGGGGCTGCGGCTGCTGGTGGCCCACGGCCAGATGGCCGAGGGCGAACTGGAGAGCGCCATGGTGGCCTTCAACGCCGGTGAGGCCGATCTGATGCTCTGCACCACGATCGTGGAGAGCGGCCTCGACATTCCACGGGTGAACACGATCCTGATCGAGGACGCCCACCGCTTCGGCCTGGCCCAGCTGTATCAGCTGCGGGGTCGGGTGGGGCGCAGCGGCATCCAGGCCCACGCCTGGCTGTTCTATCCCGGGGATGCGTCCTTGAGCGAGGCGGCGCGGCAGCGGCTGCGGGCGATCCAGGAATTCGCCCAGCTGGGCAGCGGCTACCAGCTGGCCATGCGCGACATGGAGATCCGCGGCGTGGGCAACCTGCTGGGGGTGGAGCAGAGCGGCCAGATGGAGGCGATCGGCTTCGACCTCTACATGGAGATGCTGCAGGAATCCCTGGCGGAGATTCAGGGCCAGGACATCCCGGCGGTGGAGGACACCCAGATCGATCTGCCGATCACCGCCTTCATCCCCGGCGACTGGATCGCCGACAACGACGAAAAGATCGCCGCCTACCGCGCCGCGGCCGATTGCTCCAGTCCGGAGGGGCTGGTGCAGCTGGCCGCCGACTGGGTGGACCGCTATGGCGCCATTCCGGCGCCGGTGACCTCCCTGTTGCAGCTGATGGAGCTGAAGCTGCTGGCCAAGCGCTGCGGCTTCTCGCGGATCAAGCCGGAGAAACCCAACATCGCGCTGGAGACCCCGATGGAGGAACCCGCCTTCCGGCTGCTGCGGCAGGGGTTACCGCAACACCTGCACGGCCGCCTGGTGTTCCAGGCCGGCGCGGGCAGCACCGCCAAGGTGCTGGCGCGGGGCCTGGGGGTGCTGCCCATGGAGAAGCAGGTGGAGGAGCTGATGGGCTGGCTGAAGGCGATGGCCGCACAGATCCCCGGTGCCGATGGCCTCACCGAAACGCAGCGCAGCGCGCAACAGACGGCCCAGAACGAAGCGGTGCTGGCGGTGTGAATCCCGCAAACATCCGTTACAATTGTGAGAAGTTCTGTAAAGGCTCCATGGCTGGACTGGGTGAGGTGATCGACCTGGGCAGCGGTATTGGAGCAGCCGGTGCAGGCGGGATCAGCCTGGTGTCTTCCCTGGTGGCGCTGGTGGGCCTTGGCATCTATGCCCTGCTGCAGGGCGACACCGGCAACGACGACGACGACTCCACCCCCGGTGGGGGGCTGATGCAGCCCGTGGGCTCCGCCGCCTGAGCCTCAGTTTTTGGTAT
>BJHC01000240.1 GCA_014191535.1 Cyanobium sp.
GGCGGGCATCAGGATCAGGTCGGCCCCGGCGCTGAAGGCCAGCACCGCCGCTTCCGCGGCGCCGTACTGGGCGCTGATCGCCTCCATCACCAGCGCATCGGTGACCACCAGCCCCGTAAAGCCCAGCTGGCGCCGCAGCAGGCCGGTGAGCACCGGCTCCGACAGGGTGGCGGGACGCTCGGGATCCAGCGCCGGCAACTGCAGGTGGGCGGTCATCACCGAGGCCACCCCCGCGGCGATGGCCGCCTGGAAGGGGGGCAGCTCCACCGCCTCCAGGCGCTCCCGGCCATGGGGGATCAGCGGCAAGGCCAGGTGCGAGTCGGTGCTGGTGTCGCCGTGGCCCGGGAAATGCTTGGCGCAGGCCAGCACCCCTTCGGCCTGGCAGCCCCGCAGGAAGGCTGAGGCCAGCGCGGAGGCCGCCGGCACGGTTTCGCCCCAGGCCCGCACATTGATCACCGGGTTGGCGGGGTTGTTGTTGACGTCGCAGACGGGGCCCAGCACCCAGTTCAGCCCCAGCAGCCGCGCCTGGCGGCCCGTGCACCTCCCGTAGCGCTCCGCCAGCCCTTCGGCCCGTTGCGGATCCACCCCATGCAGGCGCCCCAGGGCCAGCGGCGGCACCAGCCAGCTGGCCCCTTCAAAGCGCTGACCCACGCCCTCCTCCACATCGGCGCAGAGCAGCAGCGGTTGGCGCGCCCATTGGCGCAGCTGTTCACAGCGCAGGCGCAATTCCTCGGCACTGCCCCCCAGCAGGATCACCCCGCCCACCCCCTGCTCCAGCAAGCGGCGCAGCTCGCCGTTGGTGAGTTCCCAGCGGGGATAGCGCCGCTGGCCATCGCGGCTGTGGCCGCTGCCGCGCACCACCAGCAGGCTGGCCAGTTGCCGGCGCAGGTCGGAGCTAGGGGGCGCCATCGCTGCCCAGGTCGCTGCCCTCTGGAATCTCGCCCCGCTCCTGGCGCTGCTGTTCCAGTTGGTTCAGCAGCCCCAGCACGGAGGTGCCCTTTTCAATGCCCCGATCCAGCTGGAACACCACCTCCGGGGTGCGGCGCATGTTCAGGCGCCGGCTCAGTTCCCCCTTCACATAGCTGGCGGCCGAGCGCAGACCCGCCAGGGCCTGTTGCTGGGCGTCCGCACTGCCATAAACGCTCACGAAGATCTTGCAGTGCTGCAGATCGCCGGCCACCTCCACGTTGGTGACGCTCACCATCCCCAGGCTCACCCGCTCGTCCTTGATGCCGCTCACCAGCAGCTCGCTCACCTCGCGGCGGATCAGGGCCGCCACCCGCTCGACGCGCCTGCCCTGGGCCATCGCTACGCGCTCACATCTGCGCTCACCATGGCACGCAGGATCAGGCTCAGACTCAGCAAACCGCTCACCAGGGCCCCCACCAGGGCCACGGCGGTGACCGGGTTGCTGCGGCGTTGAGCCAGGGGCTCGAACACGGAGTTGGCCACACCAAGGCCAAAGGCGATCAGATAGCGCGGATAGCGCGTGACGTTGAGGAAGAAATCCCGCATCGGGGCAGGGCGATGGCCTGGTTCTGCTGGCTACTCTGCCGCCAAAGGGCTCAAAGCCGATGTTGGAGCTCCATCAGTTCCGCCATTCCGCCTTCTGCGAGAAGGTGCGGTTGCTGCTGGCGGCCAAGCAGCTGCCCTACAGCGTGGTGGAGGTGGTGCCGGGCCTGGGCCAGGTGCAGCTCTATCGGCTGTCGGGTCAGCGGCAGGTGCCGGTGTTGGTGGATGGCGCCGAGGTGGTGGCCGATTCCAGCGCCATCGCCCTGCATCTGGAGCGGTTGCAGCCGCAGCCGGCCCTGCTGCCCGTCGATCCCGCCCTGCGGGCCCAGGTGCTGCTCCTGGAGGACTGGGCCGACACCGCCCTGGCCTCCGGGGCGCGCCTGGCGCTGGTGCAGGCTGCTGCCGCCGATGCGGTGCTGCGGGCGGCCCTGCTGCCCGAGGCCACCCCGGGGCCGTTGCGCTCGCTCACGGCGGCCCTGCCGGGGGAGTGGCTGCGGGGCGTGGGCCAGGTGATCGACCACGGCGGCCTCGAGCAGCTGCGCCGCAACCTCGACCAGCTCTGCGCCCTGGTGCAGGCCCGGCCCTATCTGGTGGGGGATGCCCTCAGCCTGGCGGATCTGGCGGTGATGGGCCAGCTGTCGCTGTTGAAGTTCCCCGAGAGTGCCGGCGCCCCCTTGGCGGGCCGCGGCGTGCCGGGGCTGGCGGATGATCCCCAGCTCGAGCCGTTGTGGGCCTGGCGTGATCGGCTGGGTGCCCAGCTGGGGCGCCGCTAAGCCCCGGGGGCAGGCCGATCGCGCTCCAGGCTGAGCTGCCCACGCCAGCTGCGCTGGGCCGGAGCCACCAAGCCCTCGCCGGGGGATCCGTAGCTGGCTTGCCACTGTTCCGCGGTGATGTGATCCGGGCCGATGAGCCGGTAGCGGCTCAGGGTTTCCACGCGGCTCACCCGTGGATCGCCGGGGCCGTGCAGCACCTGCAGGGCCAGTTCATCGGCCAGAAACACCGTGGCCTGCGGCTGTTCACTGCGGCGGCCCACCACCGTGGATTCCAGGCGTTGGTCGCCGGCCAGGTCCGCCAGTTGCCGGTTGGGGTTGCGAGGGTCATCGCGCACGGAGAGCAGCTGCGGCCCCAGCAGCGCCTGCCCGATGGCGGTGGCGTTGAAGGCTCGCTCCCCCACCACCGAACCCGCCGCGGTTTTGCTGAAGCGCACCACGTAGTGCAGATCAGCCTGCTCGCCGGTGGGGTCGTGGCTGGTGGCCCGCCATTGGCCCTCGAACCAGGCGGGGTAAAGAAGGTCGCCGCCGCGCCTGGGCCGGGGCAACGGTGCCGGCAGGCTCCAGGCGGGCCAGGTTTCCAGCCGCTGCTCCAGGGGGTGCGCTGTTGCGTCGGCTGGGGGCAGGGCCAGGGCCGGAGCGGCT
>BJHC01000241.1 GCA_014191535.1 Cyanobium sp.
AAAGTGCTGTCTGGGGTGGGCTCTACGCCAACACCAGACTGTATTGCTGGATTCTGGGGAATATAACTAGCGTTGTATGTGGCCAGATAGTCGTAGGCATGCTTGCCAGCCTTGGTGGTATCCCAGTTGATAAAGACCGTGTAGGTCTTGCCGGCAATGAGATTATCAAAGCTGGCATATTCCGGTACAACATCACCTTCAAAATAGGTGGAACCTGAGCTCGTCAGGTTGCCATTCACCCAATTGGGAACCGTATCAGTACGCCCGCCATTTTCCCACTGTTCAAACTTGCCCACGCTGGCTGGGGCATCGGTAAAGCTGGTCGTGGCCACCGCACCACTGGTGCCCGACGCTGTGAGATTCAAGGTGGCATTGAGGGCATCCGGCACACCGAGACCCGTGCCATCGTCATCACTGGGCACTTCCCAGCTGGCCATCACGGTGCCATTCACCACCCCATCCAGATCACCAACGCCGCCGTCGGTCACGCTGAAGGGCGCGTAGACATCGGCATCGCCATCATCACCAGGATCCGAGGGATCATCGGCAATCGCAAAGGTGATGGTGTCCCCTGGCTGAAAGCCACTGGCGGTGATCAGCACCTGTTCACCAGGGCTGTAATCAGGCTGATCCGTGACCACTGAAGGCCCCCCAGCGGAGGCCAGCTCGGGTGACTCCGCAGCTACTCCAGCTGAGCTCAGCGCGTCAAATCCCTTCGCAGACAGGCCATCAACCGCAGACTCGGAGCGAAGCATCGCTTCGCCCCAGCCCCTGAAGACGCCAGGGTTTTGCGGCGACCTAAGCAGATTGAGGAAGGAAAACCTGTGCTTACGGTTCACTGGTTGCTTGCCCATGGAACGTCTCGCGGCAAAGGACGATGACGTGAAGACAGCCGGCAGCCAACCGCTCAACAATGAGCGGCCGATGGATCACAGCCACGCAGGGCCTGGCTGATACAAAGACGCCCAAAAGACGCCGATTCGACTTCACAGCCGAAACCTACTGAGCAGAAGCAATTCACAGGCGATAGAACCTCGGCAGAAGCACATCGGTTCCACGCAGCTGTTGCAGCACCATTGGCTCAATCTGCGGGATACAAAACCATCAGACTTGTCGCGCCAAGCGGCCGAGGCACGAGCGGGGGCCTTAGGGTTGGTTTGAAGGCGGCTGGTGTGCCGTGCATGGGCCTTCGATGTCCACCGCCCGCGGGGGTAATGCAACCGAGCCGCAGCCGCTACAGCGCCATCCCCCCCAGCGAGCGGCTGCCGGAGTGGATCCGCAGCCCCATCGGCAACGCCAGCGCCCTGGAAAGCGTGCAGGCGGTGGTGAAGCAGCAACGCCTGCACACCATCTGTGAGGAGGGGCGCTGCCCCAACCGCGGTGAGTGCTACGCCGCCGGCACCGCCACCTTCCTGCTGGGGGGTCCGATCTGCACCCGCAGTTGCGCCTTCTGCCAGGTGGAGAAGGGGGAAGCCCCCACACCGGTGGATGGGGCGGAGGCGGAGCGGGTGGCGGAGGCGGTGCAGGCCCTCGGGCTCTCCTATGTGGTGCTCACCGCCGTGGCCCGCGACGACCTAAGCGACCACGGCGCCAGCCTGTTCACCGCCACCATGGCCGCCATCCGCCGGCGGCAACCGCAGGTGGCGATCGAGGTGCTCACCCCCGACTTCTGGGGCGGCCACCGCGACGAAGCGGAGGCGATCGGCGCCCAACGGCAACGGCTAGCCGCCGTGTTGGCGGCAAAGCCCGTGTGCTTCAACCACAACCTGGAAACGGTGCAGCGCCTGCAGGGGGAGGTGCGGCGCGGCGCCACCTACCGGCGATCCCTGGGCCTACTGGCCGCCGCCCGGGAGCTGGCGCCCACCATCCCCACCAAGAGCGGCCTGATGCTGGGGCTGGGGGAAACGTTCGACGAAGTGGTGGACACCCTGCGGGACCTGCGGGCGGTGGACTGCCAGCGCCTCACCCTGGGGCAATACCTGCGCCCCTCCCTGGCCCACATCCCCGTGGCCCGCTACTGGACGCCGGAGGAGTTCTCGCACCTGGGGACCATCGCCCGGGAGCTGGGGTTCGCCATGGTGCGCTCCGGGCCACTGGTGCGCAGCAGCTACCACGCCGCAGCGGAGGGCAGCAGCACCACCCCGCTATCCACCGCGCCGTAGACGCTGCAGGGGGCACCGGCCGCCAGCCGCTGCGCCACCAGGGCAGCCCCCAGGTCAGCACACCAGCGGGCGAGCCCCTGGGGATCGGCCGTGCGGCAGCGGTCGATCACCACCCCAGCGCCCAGGGCCACGGCGTGGAAGCCCTTGCGGGTGCCGCCCACATCAATGCCCACCACAGCGGCAGCCCGGCCGCCGCTCATCGCCGTTGCAGCTGGCCCCAGGCCCGCGCCAGCCCCTCCGCGCAATCACCGCGCATCAACAGCCCCGAACCGCCCCACACCAAGCGCAGCGGCAGATCCAGCGCCGCCGCCCCCAGCTCCCGCACCGGCGCAAAGCCCAGCCGGCGGAAGTAGCGCACCAGCCGGCGGTGCTGGCTGTCGTTGTCGCGGATGGCCAGCAGCCGCGCCCGGCGGCAGGGGGTGGCCTCCAGGGCCCAGGCGAAGGTGGCGCACCAGATCAACGGCCCCACCAGCTGGGTGTCGCTTCCCTGCACGCGCATGGTGTCGAGCTGCAGGCCATCGGCCAGGGGCAGGGCCCAGCCCTTGAGATCCCCCAGCAGCAACGGAGCCGCACCGGGCCGTGGGCGGGCCACCACCACCCGCAGCGGCTGCAGCCCCAACAGCGGCCGGCACTGCAGGCGCAGCAGCAGCCCCCGGGCCGCAGCCCACTGCTCCAGGGCCGCGAGGGTGGGGAGAGAAGCGTCGCTCATGGGTAGGCCTCCGCCCGCAGCACCGCCTGCTGCGGCAAGGGCCCATAGAGGTGGG
>BJHC01000242.1 GCA_014191535.1 Cyanobium sp.
TGCAAATCGATGGGGGGCGGCAGCGTCGGCCCCACCGGCCAGTTCAACTTCGCCGTGGAGGAGGGCTACCTGATCGAAAACGGCACCCTCACCAAGCCGGTGAAGGGGGCCACCTTGATCGGCGAAGCCAAGGAGGTGATGCCGCGCATCTCCATGTGCGCCAACGATCTGGAACTGGCGGCCGGGTTCTGTGGCTCCGTCAGCGGCAGCATTTTTGTCACCGTCGGCCAACCGCACATCAAGGTGGATTCGATCACCGTGGGGGGCCGCTGAGCATGGCCAGCCTCGACGCCGACCAGCTGGGGCAGACCCTCTCCCGCCTGGCCGCCAGCAACGGCATCCGCCAGTGGGACCTGGGGGCCGCCTGCAGCAGCGACACCTCCGTGCAGGTGGACCGCGGCGAACCCAAACAACTCAAGGGGGCGCAGCGCAGCTCGATCACGGTGCGGGTCTGGAACGGTGATGGCCTGGTGGGCACCACCAGCACCTCCGACCTGTCGGACTCAGGGCTGGAGCGGGCCCTCACCGGCGCCCAGGCCGCCAGCGCCTTCGGCAACCCGGACGACACCCCCGCCTTCTCCCCCCTGGCCACCGCTCCGGTGGCCCAGCTCGACCAACCGCTGCATGCCCCCCAGGGCATCCTGCACCTGCTCCACACCCTCAAGGATGCGGAACAGGAGTTGCTGGGTCGCCACAGCGCCATCGGCACCGTGCCCTACAACGGGCTGGCGGAGCGCAGCAGTGAACGGCTGTACCTGAACAGCGATGGGGCCCGCCGGCAGCAACGGCTCACCACCGCCAGCGTCTACCTCTATGCCCGCGCGGAGGAAACGGGCCGCAAACCCCGCAGTGCCGGCGCCATGCGCCTGGCCTATGGCGCCAGCGACCTCGACATCGCCGGCTGCATTGACGAAGCGGCAGAGCGCACCATCAGCCACCTCGACTATGCACCGATCCAAACCGGGCACTACACCTGTGTGTTCAGCCCCGAGGCCTTCCTGGATCTGATCGGCGCCTTCAGCAGCCTGTTCAACGCGCGCGCCGTGCTGGATGGGGTGAGCCTCAGCAACCGCGACTCCCTGGGGCAGACCCTGGCGGTGCCCTTCCTGGATCTGCACGACAACGGCCTGCACCCCGGCAACATCGGCGCCTCCGCCTTTGATGGGGAGGGCACCCCCACCCGACGGCTGGCTCTGCTGGAGGGTGGCGTGCTGCGCCATTTCCTGCATTCCGAGGCCACGGCCCGTGCCTTCGGTGTGGACCCCACCGGCCACGCCGGCCTGGGGGCCAAGGTGTCGGTGGGTCCGGACTGGTTCGAAATCGGCCCAACCCCCGGCAGCGGCGGCGGCCAGGCGGGCCTGAATCGCTTCCAGGCGGAGCAGCCGCTGGTATGGATCGACTCCCTCTCCGCCCTGCATGCCGGTGTGAAGGCCAGCCAGGGATCCTTCTCCCTGCCGTTCGATGGCTGGTTGGTGGAGGGCGGCCACTGCCGCTCGATCGAAGCCGCCACCGTGGCCGGCGACATCCGTCAGGTGCTGCAGTCGATCGTGGGCTTCGAAGGGGAGGCCAAGATCACCCCCGACGGGCTGTGCCCGATGGTCTGGGTGGACGGCCTCTCGATCACCGGCGAAGCCTGAGCCGGCCATGAAGATCCTGTTCTGGGGCACACCGGCCTACGCGGTGCCCAGCCTCGATGCCCTGGTGGGTGCGGGACATCAGCTGGTGGGGGTGGTCACCCAGCCGGATCGGCGCCGGGGCCGCGGCAAGGCGCTGCTGCCGTCGGCGGTGAAAGCGCGGGCCCTGGAGCTGGGGCTACCGGTGTTCTGCCCAGAGCGCATCCGCCGCGACAGCGCTTGTCAACAGCAACTCGCCGATCTAGGGGCGGATGTCTCCGTGGTGGTGGCGTTCGGCCAGATCCTGCCGCCGGAGGTGCTGGCCCAGCCCCCCCTGGGCTGCTGGAACGGCCATGGCTCGCTGCTGCCCCGCTGGCGGGGAGCCGGTCCGATTCAGTGGTGCCTGCTGGAGGGGGATGCCGAAACCGGGGTGGGGGTGATGGCCATGGAAGCGGGCCTCGACACCGGCCCGGTGCTGCTGGAGCGGGCGATCCCCATTGGGCTGCTGGAGAACGCCCAGCAGCTGGGGGCACGGCTGGCCCAGCTCACCGCCGACCTGCTGGTGGAGGCCATGCCGTTGATCGAAGCGGCGGGACCCGGCCCAGAAGCCGAGCGCTGGGCGCGGCTAAAGCTCAGGCACCAGGGGGAGGAGGGCCTCACCACCGCACGGCTGCTGCAGAAAACGGATTTTCAGATCGACTGGAGCCAGTCCGCCCTGGCCATCCATCGGCGGGTGATGGGGCTCTACCCCGGCGCCCACAGCACCTGGCGGGGGCAACGTCTCAAGCTGCTGGCCACCGAACCACTGGTGCAGCGCCTCGCCGATCAACTCAGCACGGAAGCCGCCGCCCTGGTGAAGCCCCCAACCGACGCATCCCAACAAGGGGAACCCGGCACCGTGTTGCAGGTAATTCCAGGGGTCGGTCTGGTGGTGGCCAGCGGCGGCTGCCCACTGCTGCTGCGGGAGGCGCAATTGGAGGGCAAGGCGGCCGCCAACGGCAACCAGCTCCTACAGCAGCTCCAGGCCAGCCCCGGCGATCGGATCGGTTAGCGCCCGCTGCGCGGCCGAGCGGACGAGGACCGTGCCGACGGGCGACCGGAGGCGGCTCGGCTGGCCGGGGCGGCACCGCGACGGGCTCCACCACCGCTGCGATCACCTCCGCGACCGGCCGGGCGGCCACCGCGACCGCGGCCACCGCTGAGATCCAGGGGCGGTGCCGACAGCACCGTGGGCTCGAAGCCCGGGATGTCCTGGCGGGGCAGGGGGGTGCCGATCCGCCGTTCGATCGCCC
>BJHC01000243.1 GCA_014191535.1 Cyanobium sp.
GGCCAGCTTCTTGATCGAGGACTCAAAGGTGGCCGAGAACAGCAGGTTCTGACGGCGGGCCGGCAACAGCGCCAGGATCTTCTGGATGTCGCGGATGAAGCCCATGTCGAGCATGCGGTCGGCTTCATCGAGCACCAGGATCTCCACCCGGTCGAGCTTCACGGCGTTCTGCTGAGCCAGGTCCATCAGGCGCCCAGGCGTGGCCACCAGCACGTCGGCCCCGCGCCGCAGCCGCATCATCTGGGGGTTGATCTTCACGCCGCCGAACACCACGTCGGAGCGCAGATCCAGGTGGCGCGAATAGGCCGCCACGTTCTCGGCCACCTGGGCAGCCAGTTCGCGGGTGGGGGTGAGCACCAGGGCCCGCACGATGTTGTTGCGGGCGTGGGGGCCATGGCGCAGCCGCTCCAGCATCGGCAGGGTGAAGCCGGCGGTCTTGCCGGTGCCGGTCTGGGCGGCGGCCATCACATCACGGCCCGCCAGCACCGCCGGAATGCACTGCTGCTGAATCGGCGAGGGGGCGGTGTAGCCCTTGTCCAGCACCGCCTGCACGATCGGCCGCCCCAGGCCGAGGGCCGTGAAGGGGGAACTGCTCAGCGCCGCATCCGCGGACAGGGTTGACGGCGAAATGGCAGGGGCCCCGCAGATCTCCTCACCCTACGGTTCGCACGGCGGGCCACCCCTTCAAGGGCCCTCGGTGTAGAGCTGCCGGGCCTGCTGCAGGGTGGCGAGCAACTCGTCGTCGGTGAGATCACAGGCCTCGCTCCAGTGCTGCGCCAGCCAGGCCCGCAGGGCCGGTGGGTCGCTGTCTTGAAAGAACCCGTCCTGGGCCGCCAGCACACGGAATTTCAGAAACTCCAGCAGACGGGCCCGCAGCCGTGCCGGCTGGATCAGGCGACAGCGGCGAGGATCCAGCCCCAGGGCGAAACGCCCCCCAGGCCGCAGCGGCCCCCGGGGCGGTGCCAACAGCTCCAGCAGCCCCTGCGGTTGGTGGTGGGCCCGCTTGGTTTCGGGATGGGGGTAATAGATGAGGGCCTCCAGCACCGCAGTGCCCGCCGCGCTCCGGCGCAACCCGCAGCGCCAGAAGGAGAAGGTCTCCGGTGGATGGCGATCGGTCCAGCGCAGCCGCTCGATGCAGTGATCGGGATGCTGCAGGCGCCATCGGCTGGGGCCGAAGTCGAGATTGAGGGTGGCGGGCTGAAAAGGGCTCAGATCCAGACCCGCAGCGGCGAAATGGGGGGTCTGCAGGGCAATGGTGCCGGCGGGATAGGGGCTGCTGGAGGAGCGCCCGGATGCCACCCCGTGGCCCTCCACCAGTGTTCCCTCCCACCAGCGCAGCTGGGGCTCAGCCATGGGCTGGCTGGGCGTTGCCATCGGCCCGGGCACTGTGGTGCTCACAGCGCTCACAGGGCCCTTCCGGCAACACGGCACAACGCAGCAGGGGGGAGCGGGCGTTGAAACGGCAGCTGGGATCGCCGATCACCCAACGCCCCTGCCACCAATGGGAATCCGCAGGCTGGCGCTGGGGCTTCACCTGCAGGGCGATGGCACTCAGTTCGTAGCGACCGCCGCGCAGCTGATAGCGGTGATGGCGTTGCATCACCAGGAAGCTGCGCTCCCCCACCACCAACCAGCGGCCGGGGTGGGGCACCTCCTCCAACTCCAGCCGCTCCAGCAGGCGGTTGCTGCCGGCCTGTCGCAATTCAACGCGCATGGGTCAGGGGTTGATCTGCTCGGGCTCGGCAGCGGGGTTGCGGCTGGAGAACCCCCAGGCAAACAGCAGCCCCACCAACAGCAACAGCACCCATTCCGGGGGCACCAGCTGCGGTGCCCCCAGGCGCACCAGCAGGCGAATGCCCACCAGGCCCACCGCCAAGTAACCCGCCGCCTCCAGATGGCGGAATTGATCCAGCCAGCGGATGAACAGGGCCGCGGTGAAGCGCAGGGCCACCACACCAATCACCCCACCGGCCATCACCAGCAGCAGGTTGTCGCTCACCGCCACGGCGGCGGCAACGCTGTCCAGGGAAAAGGCCAGATCGGTGAGGGCGAGGGTGGCCACCACGGCCCCCAGGCTGCGGTGGTGCAGGCCGGAGCCCGCTGCAGCCTTTGAGTCGCCGTCAGCCGGGGCATCCGCGGCGGAGCTCTCGCCAGCACCGCCGGCGAACCAGCGCGTTTGCAGGTTGCTCAGGCAGAGCCAGAGCAGATAGGCGGCCGCCAGCAGCTGCAGGGGCCAGAAATCGAGCACCCAGCGGGCAGCGGCAATCAGCAGCAACCGAAACAGCAACGCCAGACCCAACCCCAGGTTGAGGGCCTGGCCCTGCTGGCGCGGATCCTTGAGCTGGCGCGACAGGGCCGCCAGGGCAATGGCGTTGTCGGCGGAGAGCACCGCCTCGAGGGCCACCAGCAACGGCAGCAACAGCAGCAGCTCCCCCCACTGATCCGCCGATTCGATCAGGGGTGAGAGAGAAGGAATCGACTCCGCTTCCATGCCGCCGTGCAGAGGTTCCTGAGACGCGGCAGTGTAGAAACCCCCACGCGTTTCCCCGCCCATGCAGAGCCCCCCGCTGCTGAAGGCCCGGCTGGTGCATGCCGAGCCCGGCAGCCGCGTGGTGGAGGCCAGCGCCTGGCGGGGGGATCAGTGCCTGGGCAGTTGCCTCGGGGAAGCGGCGGATGCCGAGCAGGCGGAGCAGCGGGCCCGTCAGCGGTTGCAGGCACTGCTGGAAAGCGCACCCCCGCCTGCCCCCCTGCAGTTGCCGGTGGCACCAGCGGAGGAGCCCATGGACATGGAGCAGCCGGCTCTGGAAGCACCAGCGCCGGCTCCGGCGCCGACGCCGGCGGCACGCTCCACCCTGATCCGCCATGGGGGCGCCACCCCGAGCTTGCCCAAGGTGCCCCCG
>BJHC01000244.1 GCA_014191535.1 Cyanobium sp.
GGCTGAACTGCTGCTGGAAGGCCACGGTGGTCAGGGCCAGGATCACGAACCAGCTCGGGTGGATCCGCAGGGGGATTCCGCGGATGCTCAGCAGCTGCCAGCCTTCTCCCACGCACCCGCGCCCAATGCCACGATCCTAGAAAGATCGGCCCCGTTCGGCCTTCCGCCATGCCGCTGCAGCCGCCCACACCCCGGCCCTGGCTGAAGGTGTGTGGCCTGCGCCAGCCCGAGCAGGCGGCGGCGGTGGCGCGGCTGGGGGCCGATGCCATCGGCGTGATCGCGGTGCCGGCCTCACCCCGTTGGCTCGAGCCCGAGGCCCGGCAGCCCCTGTTTGCGGCGGTGGCCCAGGCCAACCCCGCCTGCTTGGGGGTGCTGGTGGTGGCCGACCCCGATGATGCCCTGCTGCCGCAGTTGCGGCCGGAGCAGGGCCATCGGGTGGTGCAGCTGCATGGCTCCGAATCGGTGCAGCGTTGCCGTCAGCTGCGGCAGGCGCTGGGGCCGGAGCTGCTGCTCTGGAAAGCCCTGCGCATCCGCAGCCCGCAGGACCTGGAGCAGGCCCAGGCCTATGCCGGCTGCGTGGATGCCCTGCTGCTGGATGCCTGGGTGCCGGATCAGCTCGGGGGCACGGGCCATCGCATCCCCATCGACTGGCTGGAGGGGTTTCGCCCGCCGCTGCCCTGGTGGCTGGCCGGTGGGCTGAGCCCGGAGCGGCTGGCCCCCTCGCTGCGCAGCCTGGCGGCTTCGCCCCCCGATGGGGTGGATGTGTCCAGCGGGGTGGAGCGGGCTCCGGGTGACAAAGACCTCGCGCGCGTGGCGGCCCTGGTGACGGCCCTGGCCCCGTTCCGCCAGGATCAGCACACCTGATCGCCCCCCATGGCCCGTCTGCCCCGGCCCCTGCTCACCCTGGCGGCCGCCACCGCGGTGCTCGGCACAACCCTGCCGCTGCTTGGCCCCGCCCAGGGGCAGGACCTGGTGGGCTGTCAGTTGGTGGACGGCACCCTGCAGTGCGTCCCTGGGGTCACCGAGAGCCCGCAGCAGCAGATCCAGCAGCTGCAGCAGCAGATCTCCACCGACGTGCAACAGGAGGGGGTGGTGCAGCAGCGCATTGACGGCCTGCAGAAGCTGGTGCTCTCCGGCAATGCGGCGGTGGGGCAGCTACTGACGGCGGCGGCCCAGGTGAATGCCCAGGCGGCCCTGCCCCAGGCCAATTACCACTGGTATCGGATCCAGCCCGGCACCCGCACCTGGGTGCTGATCGAAGGGGCGAACGGCACCACCTATGTGCCCGGGCCGCTGGATGTGGGCCAGAACCTGATGGTGGTGGTGGTGGTCAACCAGAACGGCCAGGTGAAGCGCGTGGCATCCACGCCGGTGGGCCCGGTTCAGCCCTGATGGGCTCAACCTGTTGACGGGCCCGACAGCCTCAGTAGCCCAGCACGGATTCCTGTTGCTTAACCAGCTCGAAGAATTCAGCCTTGAGGCTGGGGTCGTGGCGGAAATCGCCGCGCACCACGGAGTTCACCATGCTGGTCTGGGGTTCTTTCACGCCGCGCCACTTCATGCAGTAGTGCTGGGCTTTCACCAGAATCGCCAGGCCCTGGGGCTGGCAAAGGCGCTCGATTTCGTCCGCCAGGATCATCACGGCCTCTTCCTGGATGTGGGGTCTGGAGAACACCCAGTCGGCCACCCGTGAAAACTTGGAGAGGCCAATCACCCGTTCACCGGGCTTGATGCCGATCCAGCAGTTGCCGAGGATGGGCACCAGGTGGTGCGAGCAGGCCGAACGCACCGAGATCGGGCCGACGGTATAAATCTCGTCGAGCTGTTTGACGTTGGGGAAGCTGGCGATCTTGGGCTGTTCGTGATAACGACCCTTGAACACCTCATGCAGATACATGCGCGCCACGCGCTCTGCCGTTTCTTCGGTGTTGTGATCGTTTTCGATGTCGATCACCAGGCTGCGCAGCAGATCGCGCACCTTGCCGGCCACCTCCAGCTCCAGCTGCTCCATCTCGCCGTCGAGCAGATGGTCAGCGATGTTGTCGTTGGCCAGGAAGGGCACACCGGCGGCCTCGAGGCGTTCGCGGATGCGCCGGCTTACGGGCGTCAGCTGTCCGGGAAGGCTCGAAGGGAGGGTAGAGGTCATGGATGGTCCCCGCTCAGCGCTCAAAGAACACCGGCGGCGGGCATGAGGGTGACATCCTCCACAAGTTGGGAGGAGGGTTGCAGGGCCAGAGACAGCAACGTCTCGGCCACGCGGTCCGTCGAAAGCATGGCACGGCGATCAAACGAACTGTGGACGGTGGCGCTGTCCCACAGGGGGGTATTCACCGCACCCAGGGTGAGGGTGGAAACGCGAATCCCATGGCTGCGCTCCTCTTCCGCCAGGCAACGGCTGAAGCTGGCCAGGGCGGCCTTGCTGACGCAGTAGGCCCCCCAGTCGGGGAAGGCGTTGCGGGCCGCATGGCTGCTCACATTGATGATCAAACCGCCGCCCCGCTGGCGCAGCTGGGGCAGCACCGCTTGGCACAGCTGGAACACGCTGGTGAGATTCAGCTGCAGCAGCCACTGCCAGCTCTCCAGGGGCATCTCCGCCAGGGGCCCCGTGTAGGCGGCGCCCGCGTTGTTGATCACCACGCTGGGGCAGAGCCCGCGCTGCAGCAGCTCCTCCAGGGCCGGGGCGATGGCGGCGCTGTCGGACAGATCCAGGCAGCAGGTTTCCACGCGGCTGCCCAGGGGGCGCAGCTCGCTGGCCAGGGCCTCCAATTCGGCGCCGCTGCGGGCCAGCAGCAGCAGGTCGTAGCCGGCGGTTGCGAACTGGCGGGCGGTGGCGGCACCGATGCCGCGGGAGGCGCCGCTGATCAGAACGGCGGGACGGGGGGAATCGCTCAAGGGGATG
>BJHC01000245.1 GCA_014191535.1 Cyanobium sp.
CCGGCTGCCAGGTGAGCGGGTTGAAGCCGGCGTGGGTGGCCACCCAGCCGTCGCCCCAGTAGGCCATGGGCAGGTGCTGAAGCCGTTCCAGCCACTGGCGGCAGTGGGTGTCCCCCAGCTGGCGGTAGGTGTCGCAGCCCGCCAGCTTGCGGCCCGAAAACCAGCTTTCGCTGCGCAGGGCGGTGATCAGATCCTGCTCGTGGTTGCCCCGCAGCCACACGGCGCGGCCGCTCTCCACCAGGCCCCAGATGCGCTCCATGCTGGCGGCGATGCTGGGGCCGCGGTTGATGGCGTCGCCGCAGAAGATCAGCCGGTCGTGGGCCGGCAGCCGCTCCAGCAGCTGGTCCAGCGCCTCAGCGCAGCCATGGACATCCCCGATCACCCAGTGGCGGGAACGGGGCGAGACGGACGTCATACCGACGGCGCATTGCCACCAGTGTGCCCCGCCCCCCCGCGATCTGTCAGCCGGGTGCGCGCTTCAGAACGCTGATAACTTGCCCATCACCAAGGGCTGGACTGCGACCGTTCGATGGAGAGCCAGCCCCCGCAATCCGGCCAGCCGTCAGCCCAGCCCGTTGACCCGCGCAGCCTCTCGGTGGGGCAGCGGGTGGCGATTCTGGTGAAGGCCCTGGATGGGGCCAAGCGCACCAACGAGGCCCTGGCCCGCTGCAGCAACGGCGATCAGATGGTGGAGGTGCTGCTGGATGCCTCCGCCAAGCTCGGGCTGGGGCTGAGCCGCGCTGAGCTGGTGCGCACGCCCCCCATCCGCGATTGGGTGTGGTGGAAAAACAAAGAGGCGCTGCTCACCATCGGTGATGCCAAGCCCCGCTACCAGCAGGACGGCGAGCAGGGCCGCGATCCCGACGGCGACGAGCCGCCGCGGCGCAAGTTTCTGGGGCTGTTCTGAGGCGGGCCGGCCCGGCCGGCTGCTGGCCCGGCCCCGTTCAGGCGGCGCTGGCCAGGGCGTCGGGGATGGTGGCGCTGGGGGCCTCGAAGCTGCCCTTGGCCACGAACTCCAGCCGCAGCTTCATGAACTCGATGAACTTGGGGTCGGTGGACACCACCGCCGCCGCCGGCTGGGGCACCGTGGCGGCCACCGCTGCCAGTTCAGGGGCCCCCAGGAAGGCCGGCCGCTTCACCAGCCAGAAATCGATCGCCTTGCCCTGCTCGCCGTAGTTGCGCACGCGCTCCCGCAGCACCTCATCGAGGGGCTCCTCCACGGTGAGGAAGGCCTCACTGGCGGCCACGAAGTGGTACTGGGTCATGGACGGGGACTGCCGAACAGGGGGTCGTGGCGGGGATTCTGAACCAGGGCCTTCATCTGGCGAACCGCCTGCTCCAGCCCCACCGCCAGGGCGCGGGCCACGATCGTGTGGCCGATGTTGAGCTCCTCCATCCCCTCGATGGCGGCCACCGGCTCCACGTTTTGGTAGGTGAGGCCATGGCCGGCGTTCACCCGCAGGCCGAGGCTGCGGGCCAGGAAGCTGCCCTCCGTGAGCCGCGCCAGCTCCAGGGGTTGATCGGCCCAGCTGGCCTCGGCGTAGGTGCCCGTGTGCAGCTCCACCCAGCGGGCGCCGCTGGCCTGGCAGGCCCGCAGCTGGGTGGGATCCGCATCCACGAACAGGCTCACGCCGATGCCGGCCCCCTGCAGCCGCCCCACCAGCCCCGTGAGGCTCTGCAGCTGGCCGGCCACATCCAGGCCCCCCTCGGTGGTCACCTCTTCGCGCTTCTCCGGCACCAGGGTCACCATGTCGGGCCGGATGCGCAGGGCGATGGCCTCCATCTCCGCGGTGGCGGCCATTTCCAGATTGAGGCGGCTGCGCACGGTTTGGCGCAGCAGCTCCACGTCGCGGTCCTGGATGTGGCGCCGGTCTTCCCGCAGGTGCACGGTGATGCCGTCGGCGCCCCCCAGCTCCGCCAGCAGGGCGTAGCTCACCGGGTCGGGCTCCACGGTGCGGCGGGCCTGGCGCACGTTGGCGATGTGGTCGATGTTGACGCCGAGGCTGGCCATGGCGGCGTGGGGCGGCTGGGGGCTGGTGCGGATCCTATGGAGGGCCGCCGTGGCGGGCGGCCCGCTCAACGAAGTGCCCGCCGGGCCACCGGGGGCCCGGGCCGCAGTTTTACGGTTTGGCCACTTGCGCAACATTGGGGTGAGCGGGCCGATGGCGGCGCAGGGCGGCGCAGCCCCACACAGCTCCCCTGTGGCGCTCACCCAGCGGGAGCGCACGCTCTGCCACGGCATCAACCCCTGGCTGGCGCCCCTGGCCATGGTGCTCACCCAGGACGTGGCCCTCAGCGGCTTTTTCTGGGGTGGGGTGCGGGTGCTGGGGGCGGAGCACCTGCCGCGGCGCGGCCCGGTGTTGCTGGCCCCCACCCACCGCTCCCGCTGGGATGCGCTGATGCTGCCGCGGGCGGCGGGGCGGCGGGTCACCGGCCGCGATTGCCGCTTCATGGTGACCCTCGATGAGATGACCGGCCTGCAGGGCTGGTTTCTGCAGCGGCTGGGCTGCTTCCCGGTGAATCCGCGCCGCCCCACGGCCGCCTCGCTGCGTTTCGCCGTGGAGCTGCTGGAGGACGGCCAGCAGCTGGTGGTGTTCCCCGAGGGGCGGATCATGCAGGACGACGGCCCGCTGCGGCTGATGCAGGGGCTGGTGCGGCTGGCGGCCCTGGCGGAGGGCCAGGGGGTGGCGGTGCCGGTGGTGCCGGTGGGCCTGGCCTACGGCCACGCCAAGCCCCGCCCCGGCGACCGGGCCGCCCTCTGCTTCGGCCAACCCCTGCGGCTGGAGGGGGTGGAGCGGGAGCAGGTGGCCGCCCTCAACACCCGGCTGCAGCGGGGGCTGGAGGCCGCTGAACGCACCGCCCGCGCCGCGGTGGGCCGGCCCCTGCAACGCCTTTAA
>BJHC01000246.1 GCA_014191535.1 Cyanobium sp.
GGGCAAGGGCCAGCAGGCCGCGGCTGAGCTGTTCCATGCCGCCGCGACCCTGCCAGAGCGCCCCATCGCTGAAACCGTCGTCGATGGCGGGGCCCAGGCCTCCGGCCCCATCGAGGCTGTGGATGGCGCCAGCGAAGGGCTCAATCCAGCCGCCGCGGCGCAGGGGCTCCAGCAGGTGTGGTTCGGGGGCGCTGCGGATGTTGAACAGCGGCGCCCCATGGTTGATCGCCAGTGCTGGATCGCTGCGGGAGCGGCGGGTGGACGCCCGGCCACCGGGGCCGCGGCCGATCTCCAACAGGGTGATCGTTCCGCCCCAGCCCCTCAGCCGCAGCGCCGCTGCCAGAGCGCAGCCGGCGGGCCCGGCGCCGATGATCCCCAGATCGCAGAGCCGCTGCTGTTCGGCCATGGCTGCCAACGGCCCCTCAAGCCATGGCCAGTCTGGCCCGTTAGCGTCGGCGCCGGTTGGTGGAGGGCCGTGGCGGTTCAGGTGCTCACGGAGTCACAGCGTCGCAAGTGGGATGGCAGCGACGATCAGCTGTTCTATGCCGAGCCCCGGTTTGTTCAGCATCTCGATGACGCCTTCCGCGAGCGGCTGACGCAGCTCTATCGCGAGCGGATCCCCCGCAAGGCCGTGGTGCTCGATCTGATGTCGAGCTGGGTGTCCCACCTGCCGGAGGAGGCGGTGTACGAGCGGGTGATCGGCCACGGCCTCAATGAGAAGGAGCTGGCGGCCAACCGGCGCCTCGATAGCCATTGGCTGCAGAACCTCAACCTCAACCAGGAGATTCCGCTGCCCAGCGCCAGCGTGGATGCCACCTTGATCGTGGCGGGCTGGCAATACCTGCAATATCCGGAGGCGGTGGCGGCGGAGCTGCTGCGGATCACGCGCCCGGGCGGGCAGGTGATCGTGTCGTTCTCCAACCGCATGTTTTTCACCAAGGCGCCGCAGGTGTGGGCCGATGGCAGCGATCGCGACCACCTCACCTACGTGGCGGAGGTGTTGATGGCCCAGGGTTGGCCCAAGCCCGAGATCGTGGCGGAAAGCACCCGGGCCAAGGGCTGGAAGGGGCTGGTGGGGGGTGCCGGCGATCCCTTCTTCTCCGTGATCGCCACCAAGCCGCAATGATCACGGGCGCCGAGCTGCTGGATCGCGAGCGCCGGGTGCGGCAGCACGGCACGGGGTTGCAGGCGGCGGATCTGCTGGGGTGTTGGCGCCTCGATCAGGTGTGGCCCAAGGGCAGCCCAAGGCCCTCCGTGTTCAGTGGGTCGTTGCTGCGGGCGGTGCAGGCCCGCCTCGAGATCGCGGCCTCCGAGGCTGATGAAGGCGCCCTCGCGCTGTGCAATGCCGTCAGCCTCGGGCCGCTGGAGTTGCGCTTCCGCGGTGTGGGGCGCCTGCAGGGGAGCCGGCCGCTGCTGCAGTTCAGCTTTCAGCAACTCCAGCTGAGCCTGGGGGGGCGGGTGCTGGTTCAGAGAGCCCTGCCGTCGCCGGCGCCGCAGCGGCTGCCCTTCTTCGCGTTGATCGGCCGCGACCCCAGCGGTTGGCTGGCGGCCCGGGGCCGGGGCGGTGGTTTGGCCCTGTGGCGTTTGGGCTGAATGGCGTGTCCCCGTTGCGGCAGCTGGTCCGTGCGGGCTGATCGCAGCCTGGCGGGGCGTCTGGTGTGCGGGCGCTGCGGCTCGCCCTCGCAGGGTGCGGCTGGCCGTCGGCCCCGGGCTCCGCGGAGCCCACGCCGCTGGCGCCGGCTGCTGCTGGCCCTGGTGGCGGTGGCGGCGGCCCTCGCCACGGTGCAATCCGGTGATCCAGGATTTCGGCAGTTGCCCTGGCTGGATGTCCCCCGCGATCGCCCTGACGATCGGTGGCAGTGATTCCGGCGGCGGTGCGGGGATTCAGGCCGATCTGAAGACGTTCCTGGCCCTGCAGGTGCATGGCTGTTCGGCGATCACCTGCGTGACCGCCCAGAACACCCTCGGCGTGCAGCGGGTGGATGCCCTGCCACCCGAGGCCATTGCAGCCCAGGTTGGGGCGGTGCTCAGCGACCTCCCGGTGGGTGCCATCAAGACCGGCATGCTGCTGAATCGACCCTTGATCGAAGCCACGGCCGCGGCCCTGAGCGGCGTGGCGCTTCCGACCTTGATCGATCCGGTGATGGTGTCGCGGGCGGGATCTGTCTTGCTGGAGCCCGATGCGGTGGACGCCTACCGCGCGTTGCTGCTGCCCATGGCTGATCTGATCACGCCCAACCTGCAGGAAGTGCGCCTGCTCAGTGGCCTTGTGCTGGCGACGCAGGCCGATGTGGAGCACGCCGCTGAACGGTTGCTGGCCTTGGGGCCTGGGGCGGTGTTGATCAAGGGCGGTGGACAGCCCCAGTGGCGCGGTTGCGACTACCTGCTGCAGCGCAGCGCCGATGGGGTGTGGTTGCGAAGCGCTGCGGTGGACACCCCCCACAGCCACGGCAGTGGTTGCACCCTGGGGGCCGCTATCACAGCCTGGCGGGCTCGGGGCCTGCCGCTATTGGGGGCGGTGCAAGCCGCGAAGACGTATGTGGAGGGCGGATTGCGTGCCTCCCTCGCGATCGGGGCAGGCCAGGGTCCACTGTGTCACTGGCACCCTTTGCTGAACTCCCATGGCTGATGCTCCTTATCTGATTGCGCTGGCACTGCTGGAGCAGAACGGCGAGCGCGCCATGCCGCTGCAGGGCAAGTCACTGCGGGAGCCGCTGCCGGCTGATGGCGACCCCGGCGAGGTGGGCCACCAGCAGGCTCTCGAGTTGCTGGTGCGTGTGTGGCAACGCAGCGACCAGGGACCCCTGGGCCGGGCCGGTGTAGCCCACAGTCTGCTATTGATCACGGTGCCGATCGAGGCGTTGCAGGATCAGGTGCCGGCCCTCAAGGCCCA
>BJHC01000247.1 GCA_014191535.1 Cyanobium sp.
CAGCAGCCCCTCGCCTGTCCGCAGCGGCACGGCAGCCTGCGGGATTATCTGGCGACCCTCGAGCCCCTGGCTGCAGGGCTGCCGGTGTGGCGTGATGAGCTCTATCTCGAGCTGCATCGCGGCTGTGCCACCAGCCGGCCGGATCAGAAGCGCCACAACCGCAGCCTGGAGCGGTTGCTGCGGGAGGCGGAGCTGGCCCAGGCCCTGGTGTGGCTCCAGCGGCCGGCCGGCGGAAATCAGCCGTGGGCTCAACCCGATTGGCGGCCGCTGCTGTTCCAGCAGTTCCACGACATCCTTCCTGGCACCGCCATTCCGGAGGTGTTTGAGCAGGCCGAACCGGTGTGGCGCCGTGCGCGCCGCCAGGCGCGCCAGCAGCGGGATCTGGCCCTGCATGGCTGGTTAACGGGCCAGGCTCAGGCCACTGGGGGGATCCCCGATGAAGGGATCCAGCCCTGGTGGTTGGTGCAGTTGCAGCCGCAGGCGGCAGGACCCCTGACGCTGCGTTTACCCCCTGGCCGATGGCAGCTGCCCGCCAGCGCCCATCAGCCCGCCCAGGAGCTGCCCCACCAGCCGGCCCCTGGGGGTGGGGTGTGGGTGCAGGTGCCCTTGCCGGAGGGCGTGGTGGCGCAAGGGCTCTGGCGCACCACGGCCGGGCGACCGGAGCCATCGCCGGCGGCGCACCAGCCCGTGCACTGCAGGGCCGTGGGAGCGGCTGGGGCGCCAGCCCAGTGGCGGATCGACAACGGCTTGCTGAGCGCCGAGCTGGGCCCTGACGGGGTGCTGCAGCTGTGGGGGGCGGATGGCACAGCGCAGCTGGCGGAGCCTCTGCAGTGGTGCCGCTGGCGCGACCACGGCGAGTTCTGGGATGCCTGGGACATTGCCGCCGATTACCGCGCGCATCCCCTGCCGTTGCAGTGGGATCGGGGGCCGGAGCTGGCGGAGCAGGGGCCGTTGTGCACCCGTTTCGTGTGGCGGGGCCGCTGCGGCCGCAGTGCGTTGCGGCTGGACGTGCAGCTGCGCGCGGCCTGCCCGTGGTTGGAGCTGCAGTTGCAGGTGGACTGGCGGCAGCGCCATGAGCTGTTGCGGATGGAGATTGCGCTGGCCCAGCCCGCAGCGCGCTACGCGGCCGACACAGCCGGTGGGGTGCTGGAGCGGCCGGCCCAGCCCAGCACCGCCCGGGAGCAGGCCCGTTGGGAGGTGCCGGCGGTGAGTTGGATGGCGTCCCAGGCCGCGACGCCCGGGGCTGGTGGTTTGGCGGTGCTGCTGGATGGCCCCCAGGGGGTCTCGGCCCAGGCGGAGCGGTTGGGGGTGTCGTTGTTGCGGGCCCCCACCTGGCCGGACCCCGGTGCCGACAACGGCCCGCAGCGGCTGCGGTTGGCCCTGATGCCCTGCAGCGAGGGGTGGCGGCAGCAGGCGGTGCCGCGGGCGGCCCAGCGGTTCCGCGAGCCGCTGTGGGTGCGGCCCAGCCAGGCTGCGGGGCCCATGGACGGGCTCCGAGGCGGGGCTACGCCTGATCTCCGGTTCGGTGGAGCGGCGGTGCAGCTGATTGCCATGCGTCCGCTCGAGCAGCCGGGGGAGGTGTGGATCACGCTGCAGAACCTCAGCCCGCAGCGGCAGCCATTGCGGTGGCCGCCGGGCTGGCGGATTAAGCCGGAGGCGAACCCCGAACCCTGCACCAGCAGCGCTGATCAGCTCAGGCCCTGGCAGTTGGCCAGTTTCCGGGTTTCGACGCCCACAGCCGCCTGAGCTGCGTCGGGATCAGTCCTCGTGATCGTCGAAGGGGTCGGTCAGCGCCTTCGATGGCGGCCCGAAGGCCAGGTAGATGCCAAAACCGGTGAGCCCCAGCAGCACCGCCAGCACCGCCAGGGCGACGGATAGGGCGGGGGAGGAGGTTTCCATCACAACTCTCGACGGGGCCCGCCGCGATGGCGGTGAGGGCCCTTACAGTATCTGGATTGCACCCCTGCCAGAGAGCACAGCACCGCCATGGCTCAACGCACCCGCCTGGGAGATCTGCTTCGTCCGCTCAACTCCGAGTACGGCAAGGTGGTGCCCGGTTGGGGAACCACCCCGGTGATGGGCGTGTTCATGGCCCTGTTCCTGGTGTTCCTGCTGGTGATCCTGCAGCTGTACAACAAGTCGCTGCTGCTGGATGGCATCACCGTGAACTGGAACGGCGTCAGCTGATCCATGAACGTTTTTGGGATCGGGCTGCCGGAGCTGGCGGTCATTGCCGCCATCGGCTTGCTGGTGTTCGGTCCCAAGCGGTTGCCGGAGCTGGGTAAAACCCTCGGCCGCACTTTGAAGGGCTTCCAGTCGGCCTCCAGCGAATTCGAGCAGGAATTCCGCAAGGCGATCAACACCGTGGATGCCGCGGTTGCTGATGCCAGCCTGCCTGCTGAAGCCCCTGCGGCGGCGGCAGGGGCCGAGTCCACCGACACCCTGGCCGACCAGGCTCCCGACTGATTTCGCCATGGCCTCCCCCGCTGGAGCGAATCCGCTGCAGCTGCTGGTGGGGCTTGGCAATCCCGGGGCCAACTACGCCGGCACGCGTCACAACGTGGGCTTTATGGCGCTGGAGCGCCTGGCGGCCCGTGGTGGGGCCACCTTTCGGCAGCAGAGCAAACTGCACGGGCTGCTGGCGGAGGTGGGCACAGGCCCCAGCCGGCTGCGCTTGCTGATGCCCCAGACCTACATGAACGAGAGCGGTCGCTCGATCCGGGCCGCGCTCGATTGGTTTGGCCTGGAGGTGGATCAGCTGTTGGTGCTGGTGGATGACATGGATCTGCCCCTGGGTCGGTTGCGGCTGCGCCGCAGCGGTGGCGCCGGCGGCCACAACGGCCTGCGCAGCACCATTGCCCATCTGGGCGGCCAGGATTTTGCGC
>BJHC01000248.1 GCA_014191535.1 Cyanobium sp.
GGCTACGACCGTTTCGCCAGCCATCTCCCCGATCCCAGCGGCCCCGGCGGCCTCACACCGGCCCAACAGGCCGAACGCCGCCTGCGCCGTGAGTTGGTGGCGGCGGGCCTCCAGGAGACCTGCACGTTGTCGTTGGGGCCCGCCAGCACGGAGCGCCCCGGCGCCGATCCGCAGCGGCGGATCCCCCTGGCGAATCCTCTGCTGGCGGATTACAGCCACCTGCGCGACAGCCTGCTCGATGAGTTGCTGCTGGCGGCCCAACGCAATCTGCAGGCGGGTCAGGACGGCTTCTGGGCCTTCGAAATCGGCCATGTGTTCGATGCCGCCGCCCAGGGTGATCGCCAGACCCTGCAGCTGGCGGGGGTGATCTGTGGGTCCCGGCAGGCGGATCTCTGGAGCAGTGGCGGCAAGGCCGTTGCCCCGGATTATTTCCAGGCCCGCGGACTGCTGCAACAGGCCCTGGAGGCCCTCAAACTGCCCCTGGAGGATCGGCGCCTCAGCGATCAACCCCTGTTGCATCCGGGCCGGGCCGCCCAGGTGGTGGTGGAGGGCCGCCCAGCCGGCTGGTTCGGCCAACTGCATCCGGAACTCTGCGACCGTTTTGATCTGCCGGCGGCCAGTTATGGCTTCCAGCTGGCCCTGCCTCCCCTGCTGGCCGCCGCCACCCGCGCCAACCGCTGGCAGCCCGCCTTCTCGGCCTATCCCACCGTGCCGGCTTCGGAGCGGGACCTGGCGGTGGTGGTGCCCCGGGGCACCGCCAGCTCCCAGCTGCTGCAGGCCATCCGCAAGGCGGGCAAACCGCTGCTGGAGCAGGCCGTGGTGGTGGACCGCTACGAGGGCGAGCAGGTGGGCGACGGCCGCTGCAGCCAGGCCTTCCGCCTGCGCTACCGGGACAGCCAGCGCACCCTCACCGATGCGGAGGTTGAGACGGCCCACCAGGCCATCCGATCGGCCCTGGAGAGCCAGTTCGGCGCCGAACTGCGCGCCTGATCAGCCCCCATCCCGCTCCAACAGGGCCACGCATTCCACATGGCTGGTCTGGGGGAAGAAATCCACCGGCTGCAGGCGGGTCACCCGATAGTCCGCCGTCGCAGCCAGGTGCCCCAGGTCGCGGGCCAGGGTGGCGGGATTGCAGCTGATGTAGGCCAGCCGGGGGGGCGGTGTTGCGCAGATCGCCTCCAGGGTGCCCTCGCTGAGACCCTTGCGCGGGGGGTCCACCACCAGGCCATCGGCGCCGTTGAGCTGATCCCGCAGCAGGGCTGACACGTCCCCCTCCAGCAGGGTGACGCGCTGCAGCCCATTGCGTTGGGCGTTGGCACGGGCCTGCTCCACCGCCTGATGGTGCAGCTCAAGACCGACCACCGTGGCGCCTGCGGCCGCCAGGGGCAGGGCGAAGGTGCCGATGCCGCAGTAGGCATCCACCAGCCGTGGCCCCCGATCCGCCGCGAAGAACTCAACCAACAGGGGCACCAGCCGCTCCGCCTGGGGCGTGTTCACCTGAAAGAACGTGTCCGCTGCAATGTGCAGCGCCAGGCCCGCAAAGCGCTCCAACAGCCAGGGACGGCCGCGCACCACCCTGGTGTCGGGTCCGAGCACCACATTGGTGGCCCTGGGCTGCAGGTTGAGTCCCACCCCCACCACCGCGGGCCAGCGCTCCATCCACGCCTCAGCGAGCTGCTCCAACCCGGGCAGCTCGGCGTGGCTGCTCACCAGGGTGATCAACACTTCGCCGCTGTGATGGCCCACCCTCAGGGCCAGGTGTCGCAGGCCCCCCTGGTCGGTGAGATTCACATCCACGGGCCAATCGGTCTGGGCCAGATCCCGCTTGAGGGGCTCCACCAGTTGGTCGATGCGGGGATCGAGCACCGGGCAGCGGTTCATGTTCACGATGCGATGGCTGCCGCGCCGGTAGTAACCGGCGCGGATCTGGCCTTCGCCGCCCCGTTCCAGGGGGATGAGGGCCCGATTCCGATACCCCAGGGGTGCCTGAGCGGCCCAGATGGGGTCGGGTGCCAGGCTCAGTCCCCCCAGCCGCCGCAGGGCCTCCAACACCAGCTGCTGCTTGAGCTGGGCCTGGGCCCCGTCATCGCAGTGCTGCAGGCTGCAGCCGCCGCAACGGTCCGCCAGGATGCAGGGGGGACGGCGCCGGTGTGGGCTGGCGGTGAGCACCGCCGTGAGATCCGCCTCCAGGTGGCGCTTTGCCTGACGGCGCAGGCGGGCCTGCACCCGTTCCCCCGGTAGGGCCCCGGGGACGAACACCACCAGATCGTTCCAGCGACCCACCCCCTGGCCATCGTGGCCCGTGCCGTCGATGGCCAGTTCGAGGCTCTGCCCCAGCTTCAGAGCGGCTTGCACCACGGGGCCCAACGGTTGCACCTGCATCGACCCTATCGGTGCGTAAACACCTGGCAGGGGCAAGGCTGTGCCGCGCTAAGGCTCGATAGAGTGCCGTGGCAACAGGTGGTTTCGATGAGCGTTGTACGCGATCTGATCCTGCAAGCAGACGATCAGCTCCGCTACCCCACCGGCGGAGAGCTGCGCTCAATGGTGGAATTTCTCTCCACCGGCCCCAGCCGCATGGCGGTGGTGCGGGTGCTCACGGAGAGTGAAAAGAAGATCGTGGATGAGGCGGCCCGCCAGTTGTTTGGCCGCCGTCCGGAATACGTGGCCCCCGGTGGCAACGCCTACGGGCAGAAACAACGGGCCCAGTGCCTGCGCGACTTCAGCTGGTACCTGCGACTGGTGACCTACGGCGTGCTGGCCGGCAGCACCGAGATGATCCAGAAGATCGGCCTTGAAGGTGCCCGAGAGATGTACAACAGCCTGGGGGTCCCCATGCCCGGCATGGTCGAGTCCATGCGTTGCCT
>BJHC01000249.1 GCA_014191535.1 Cyanobium sp.
CAGTGCGTGCTCACCCCCGGTGATCCCTGGATCCCCAAGAAAACCGAGGAGATCGTGGCCGCCACCGATGAGCAGGTGCGGCGCCTGTTCCCCTCCGCCGCCAACCTCAAGCTGGTGTGGAGCAATGTGGTCAAACTGGCGCAGTCGCTGTACCGCGAAGCGCCGGGCATGGAGCCCTACCGGCCGGATCAGCGCACCCCGGTGGCCAACTTCTTCCTGGCCGGTAGTTACACCAAGCAGGACTACATCGATTCCATGGAAGGCGCCACCATGAGCGGGCGCCTTGCCGCGGCCGCCATCCTGGGGCGGGATGTGGCCCTGGCCACCAACGCCTCCGTTGCCTGATCGTCGTTTCGTCTGAACACCATGGGCCGTTGGCTTGAACACAGCGTCACCACGGAGATCCAAGCGCCGGTGGAGCAGGTGTGGACCGTGTGGAGCGACCTGGAGGCCATGCCCCGGTGGATGAATTGGATCGAGTCGGTGACCACCACCGCCGGTGATCCCGACCTCACCGACTGGACCCTGGCGGCCCAGGGCTTCCGCTTCCATTGGAAAGCCCGCATCACCCAGCGGGTGGAGGCCCAGCAGCTGCACTGGGAATCGGTGGGGGGCCTGCCCACCAAGGGGGCCGTGCGTTTTTACCCGGAGGGCGGCTCCACCGCGGTGAAGCTCACCGTGAGCTACGAGCTGCCGGGGGTGTTGGCGCCGCTGATGGAACCCACCATCCTGGGAGGGATTGTCACCAAGGAGCTCCAGGCCAACCTGGATCGCTTCCGGGATCTGGTGCAGAGCGGCTATGGGCAACGGCTTCGGTTCAACGAGTAAATCAACCCGATCTTCCGAACGGGCAGATCGGTTCTTTGAACGGGCGGTGCACTCCCTAGAGCGCTCGGATCAAGGGTCTGCGCTCCAGGCCTTAAGGGCAGCCTTGGCAGCGGATCCCAACCATGTTCCCAGCTTGAATGAGCTCGGGGCAATTCAATTGAGCGGTGGCGAAATCGACGCTGCCCTTGGTTCCTTTGAGCGTGCGTTGTCCCAGGCGGAGGGTTCCCAGTGCCCCCAGGTGCTCAATAACTTGGCCTGTGCGCTGCTGGAACTGCACCGCCCTGAGGAGGCCCTCCAGCGCTTGGATCAGGCCCTCACCCTTGAGCCTGGCTATGTCCAGGCGCTGCGGCAGCGCGGAGTGGTTCTGCAGGCCATGGGGCGCTTGTCAGCGGCTCGAGACGAACTGCTGAAGTCGCTCGCTCTCCAGCCCGCTGACCCGAAGGCTTGGGTCAACCTCGCCTTGGTGCACCAGGAATGCGATGCGCTCGATGAGGCCTTGGAGTGCGCTCTGAAGGCCCTCGAGCTGAACCCTGATGACCACAGCATTCGTTGGCTGTTGGCCACGTTGCTGCTGGCCTGTGGACGAGCCCAGGAGGCGTGGCCGCTGTTTGAGAGCCGGTTGTTTGCTGAGAACGCCATTGGTCTCTACGCCTACCCCGATCTGGAGGTGTGGCTGCCGGGCTCTCAGCCACCACCAGCCTCCCTGCTGGTGGTGGCTGAGCAGGGGCTCGGGGATTGCCTGATGTGGATGCGTTTTCTACCCCTCTTAAGAGCTCAGTGCCATCGGCTTGAGTTTTGTGGCCCACCAGCTCTGCAGCCACTGGTCGATGATCTGGGCATCGTTGATCGCTTCCTTGTTCCTGAGGCCTTGGAAGAGACAACGGCAGAGCGCTTTTTGCCGCTGTTGTCGCTGGGATTGGCCCTGCCCGATGTCCTTCCGCAGGCGCCCGCCTGTCTGCGTGCCTTGGGATACCAACCACCCCCGGAGCGGATTGCGCGCTGGCGTCAGCTGCGCCAGTCGGCCGGTGAGAGCCTGCTGGTGGGGCTTCACTGGCAGGGCAATCCCCAGGCGGAGGGCCGTTCACACCTGCGTGGGCGCTCCATGCCGCTGGAGGCTCTGCGACCGCTTCAGGAGCTGCAGGGTTGTCAGTGGGTTTCGCTGCAATACGGAGCAGGGGTGGAGCAGATCTGCGCGGCAGATCGCCAGGATTGGTTGGTGCCCTGGCAAGGTCTGGTGGATGAAGCTCCGGGGCTCGTGGATCGGGCAGCCCTGCTGGCGGCCTGTGATGTGCTGGTGACCACCGATTCGATGGTGGCCCACTTGGCCGGCCTGGTCGGTACCCCCACCTTGCTGCTGCTGCACCACTGCCCCGAATGGCGCTGGCGGCCGGACGCATCACCAGGGCTTTACCCCAATCACATCGCACTGCGTCAGGAGTTACCAGGCGACTGGCGGCCCCTCGTGGTCGATGTGGCAGCCCGGCTTCGTACAGGCCGATGGCACCGTTAGGGGCATGAACCAGGGTTTCCGGCTGAGCATCTCCGCATGGGCCTGCATGGGCGTGATCGCCGTGTCAGCCTGCAGCGCACCGGATGGCGCTCGCTCCGACCTGCGTGCCGTGACCACGAATCAGGCTCAGGAACCGGCGGCCCCAGTCAGCCCTCCGCAAGCCACCGCCGCAGGTGCGGGCTTCACGCCACTGCCCTCCCCCCAGCAGGTGCTGGAGGCCCTGCCGGTGGGCCGGGCCGATCCCTTCGCCCCCGTGGTGGCCCCCGCCCAGGCCGCCGGACCCGCCGCTGAAGGGCTGCGGCTCACGGGGGTGTTGCGTTCCCGGTTCGGTGCCCAGGCGTTTCTGCAGCTGGCTCCGGGCCAGGGGGGCGCGGTGTGTGTGGGCCCCCGGGGGGTGTGTGCCGGCTCCGGCCTGCCGGCCCTGTTGCCGCCGGGGTGGAGCGTGCTCAGCATCGATGTGGCCCAGGGCCGCCTGCTGCTCAACCAGGGCGGCCAGCGGCGCTTGCTCAGCCTCTAGGCCGGCCCG
>BJHC01000250.1 GCA_014191535.1 Cyanobium sp.
CCAGGCGGACCCCCAGCTGCGGGAGCAGCTCAACGAGGTGTGCACCGCCGATGAGGTGACCGCCATCGCCGCCCAGCGGGGCCACAGCTTCGAGCCGGCAACCCTGCTGCAGCTGTTCGAGCGCTGCAATGAGGCCCCGATCGCCCGCAGCGGCCTGATGGATGAAAAGTTGATCCGCGTCTACCTGAAGCGCGAATCACTGGTGTAAGGCGACGTCGCCGCTCACGCCCCCGCCCCCTCAGCCGAGCATCACACCGCCGTCGTTGCTGAGGCTTTCCTGCCAGCTGCGCAGGTCGAACAGCAGCTCCTGCAGGCTCAGCCCCAGCAGCTCCCGGTCGAGGGCCTGCTGCAGCCGCCGGCTGAGGCTGCGCACCACCTGCTGCTCCGCCCGTGCCCCGGGTGCCTCCGGCTCCAGCAGATCCAGCGGAGCCCCCACGGCGCTGAACACCTCGGACACCCGGATCGCCGCCGGTGGCCGCGCCAGCCGGTAGCCCCCCTGGCGGCCCCGCCGCGCCTCCACCAGGCCGGCACGGCGCAGGTCGAGCAGCAGCTGCTCCAGCATCGGCGCCGGCAGCTCCTGGGCGGCCGCCACGCTGCTCACCGACAGCCAAGCCTGGGGGTCCTGGGCCAGCTGCAGCAGGGCCTGGAGGGCCTGCACAGCGCTGCGGCGCAGGGGCGGCATGGCGCGTTCAGCCCCTTGGGGTGGCCGCCAGCCGCTGCAGCACCTGCTCCAGGGCGTAGCCGAACAGGGCCGGGTCGGGGTCGCTCTGGCCCACGTCCGCCAGCCCCAGCTCCTGCCAGCGTTGGTCGAGGCGCGCCTCCAGCTCCGCCGGTCGAGCCAGCGGTTCCCCCCAGGGGTGGTTGCGCTCCGGCCCCACCTTGGTGGTGGCATCGATGGCCAGGCGGCCCCCCAGCCCCAGCTGTTCGCTGGCGAAGTCCAGGGTGTCGAAGGGGGTGTTCTCCACCACCATCAGGTCGCGCTGGGGGTCCACCAGGGCGCTGATGGCCCAGATCACCTGGCGGGGATCGCGGATGTTGATCGCCTTGTCCACCACCACCACAAACTTCGTGTAGGTGAACTGGGGCAGGGCACTCCAGAAGGCCATGGCGGCGCGGCGCGCCTGGCCCGGGTAGGCCTTGTCGATGGCGATCACCGCCAGCTTGTAGCTGAGCCCTTCCATCGGCAGGAAGAAATCCACGATCTCCGGGATCTGCTGCCGCAGGATCGGCGTGTAGATGCGGTTGAGGGCGATGGCGAGCATCGCGTCCTCCTTGGGGGGCCGGCCGCTGAAGGTGGTGAAGTAAATCGGGTCGCGGCGTTGGGTGACGCACTGGATGCGCACCAGGGGGGAGTCCTCCACACCGCCGTAGAAGCCCATGTGATCGCCGAAGGGGCCATCGGGCAGCAGCTCGCCGGGGGTGATCGTGCCCTCGAGCACCAGCTCGCTGTGGCTGGGCACCTCCAGATCCACGGTTTTGCACTTGGCCAGCCGCACCCCTTCGCCGGCGTAGAGCCCGGCGAACAGCCATTCGCTCAGCTGCACCGGGATCGGCGTGGCGGCGGCCATCACCAGCAGTGGATGCACGCCGATGGCCACGGCGATCTCCAGGGGCCGGCCCAGCTCCGCGGCCTTGCGCAGGTGGCGTGCCCCGCCGCGCACACTCAGCCAGTGCACGGTCATGGTGTTCACCGACTGCTGCTGCAGCCGGTAGACGCCCACGTTGGGGGTGCCGGTTTCGGGGTCTTTGGTGATCACCAACCCCAGGGTGATGATCCGGCCCGCATCCCCCGGCCAGGGCCGCAGCAGCGGCAGGGCATCGAGGTTCACCTGCTCGCCGCGGAACACCTGCTGGTGGCAGGGGGGCAGCAGGTCGAGGTCGGGCTTGGCCTTGAGCAGATCCAGCAGCACCGAGCCGAAGCGCAGGGCCTCCTGGGCCCCCTTGGGGGGGCGGGGCTGCTGCAGCAGGGCCAGCCGCTCGCCGAGCTGTTCCAGCTCCTCGGCCCGCTCCATGCCCATGCTCCAGAGCACCCGCTCCACGGTGCCCATCAGGTTCACGGCCACCGGCATGGTGCTGCCGATCACGTTGTCGAACAGCAGGGCCGGGCCGCCGCAGCCCAGCACCCGATCGGCGATGGCGGAGAGCTCCAGGTCGGGGTCCACCGGCGCGCTGATCCGCCGCAGCTGGCCCCGTTGCTCAAGCAGCTCAAGAAAGCCGCGCAGATCACGCCGGGACCCCATCACACTCCGAAAACCGGCCTGGTGGTGCCTACTGTGACGCACCCCTTCCGCCACCGCGGCCGTGCAGATCTCCTATTTCCACACCTCTGAGTGCGTGCCGGCGGTGCGGCCGGTGGCCGAGGGCGGCCCCGATGCCGCGGTGGTGATCGATGTGCTGCGGGCCACCACCACCATTGCCTGGTCGCTGCAGAACGGCGCCGAGGCGATCCAGGCCTTTGCCGACCTGGGCGCCCTGGAGGCCGCCGCCGCCGCCTGGCCCGCCGAGCGTCGCCTGCGGGCCGGGGAGCGTGGCGGCAAACGGGTGGATGGCTACGACCTGGGCAACTCCCCCCTGGCGGTGACGCCCGAGCTGGTGGGGGGCAAGCGCATTTTCATGAGCACCACCAACGGCACCCGCTCCCTGGATGCCGTGAAGGCGGTGCCGCTGCTGCTCACCGCCTGTCTGCCCAACCGCACCGCCGTGGCGCGGCGGCTGATCGCTCGCGACTGCCGCAACATCTGGATCGTGGGCAGCGGCTGGGAGGGCGACTACTCCCTCGAGGACAGCCTGGCGGCCGGCGCGGTGGTGTCCGCCGCCCTGGAGCTGGCGGTGTCCCCCCACGTGGGGGTGCGTTGCGGCAACG
>BJHC01000251.1 GCA_014191535.1 Cyanobium sp.
GGCGGATGGCGCCGCCAAGCCTCTGCCACCGGCCCACAACGAACCCTGGCAGGACCCCAGCCGCCTCCCCCCGGATGTGGAGCGTGCAGCGCAGCAACGGGGGGTGTTGCTCGATGCTGCCAGCTGGGGACGGCTCAGGGAACTGGAGCGCTTCGCCCTGTGCAAACTGGCCCGCCCCGGCCATGACCACCACAACCTGGGGGCTGCCCTGGTGGAACTGCTGCCAGCGCAAGCCCCATAGGTTCGGCAGGGCACCGCGTGGGGCGTCAACCCGCCATTCCGTAACAACGGCAACGGGCGCGGGTGCCCGCGGCATGGTCTCTTAACCCCCGTTGGTCAGCTTGTGCGCCAACCGCTGAATTCGCTCTGACGGCGGCCCGTTGTTGTGAGGCCGGTCAGGCCTTGGCTCCTGTGCCGCACGCGGCCGCAGGGGTCCTCACCTGATCGCACCGACCCCCTGAGGGTCCAATTCCCATGACATCCATCACCCGACGTACAGCACTGCTCTCCGGCCTGGCCACCGCCACCGGCGTGGTTGTTCAATTCGGCGGCGTGGCCAGCCTGCTGAGCGCCAGCCCCGCCCAGGCCGCCCCCGGCAAACCGGAAACCACCAGCGTGGACCTGGGCTTCATCGCCCTCACCGACGCCGCCCCCCTGATCGTGGCCAAGGAGAAGGGCTTCTTCGCCAAGCAGGGCATGACCGGCGTTGAGCTCAAGAAGCAGACCTCCTGGGCCGTGACCCGCGACAACCTCGAGCTGGGTGGCGCCCGCGGCGGTATCGACGGGGCCCACATCCTGTCGCCGATGCCCTATCTGCTGACCACCGGCGCCATCAGCAAAAGCAAGAAGCCCGTGCCGATGTTCATCCTGGCCCGGTTGAACACCAACGGGCAGGCCATCTCCGCCTCCAACGCCTTCCAGAAGTACAAGTTCCGCACCCAGACCCCCACGATCGCCAAGGGAATTGCCGAGAAGAACAAGACCGGCGACAAGTTCAAGGCGGCCGTGACCTTCCCCGGCGGCACCCATGACCTGTGGATGCGTTACTGGCTCGCCGCCAATGGCGTCGACCCCAACAAGCAGGCCGACCTGGTGGTGATCCCCCCTCCGCAGATGGTGGCGAACATGCAGTCGGGAACCATGGATGTGTTCTGTGTGGGTGAGCCCTGGAACGAGCGCCTGGTGAACAAGAAACTGGGCTACACCGCCCTGATCACCGGCCAGCTCTGGAAGGACCACCCGGAAAAGGCCTTCGCCATGCGGGCCGACTGGGTGAAGAAAAACCCCAACGCCACCCTGCGGCTGCTGATGGCGGTGCAACAGGCCCAGAAGTGGGCGGACAACCCGGCCAACACGGTGGAGCTCTCCAAGATGCTGGCCCAGGACAAGTACGTGAAGGCCAACGCCGATGACCTGCTGCCCCGCCTGCAGGGCACCATCGACTTCGGCACCGGCAAGGTGGCCAACATGAAGAACATCTCGATGAAGTTCTGGGCCGACAACGCCTCCTTCCCCTACAAGAGCCACGACACCTGGTTCATCACCGAGGACATCCGCTGGGGCTACCTGCCCAAGGGCACCAACATCAAGGCCCTGGTGAACAAGGTGAACCGCAGCGACCTGTGGCGCGCGGCCGCCAAGGCCAATGGCTACGGCAACGGTCCCTCGGGTGATTCCCGCGGCGTCGAACTCTTCTTTGACGGTGTCAAGTTCGACGCCAACAATCCGCAGGCCTACCTGAACGGCCTGAAGATCAAGGCGATGAAATGAGCGCTGCGGCCCCGGCGCCTGCCTTGAGCGCGCCGGGGCCCATGCTCCATTTCGCTCCCACCCTGTTCCGCCAACGACCTCGCCACCACCACCTCCGGTGGAGGTGGTGGCCCGTCGTGGTGTCCCCTTGCCCTTTGTGCAGCCCAGCGGCAGCAACCAGCGATGACCAGTCTTTCCACCTCCACCCGCAGCAAGCGCCGTGCCTCGGCGAGCTGGCTGCGCTCGCCACTCGCGAGCCAGATCAAGGCCCCGGTGATCTGCATCGGCCTGACCCTGGCCCTATGGCAGTTCCTATCGCTGTTCAGCAGTGAGGGCTTCCCCGGCCCGATCACTGTGATTGCTCAAACCTGGGATCCGTACATCGTCAATCCCTTCTTCGATGACGGCGGCACCTCCAAGGGTCTGGGCCTGCAGCTGCTGATCTCCCTGCAGCGGGTGGCCGTGGGCTACTCCCTGGCGGCGGTGGTGGGCGTCGGCGCTGGCCTGGCCATTGGCCTCAACCGCTTCCTGCGCCGCGGTTTCGATCCACTGATTCAGGTGTTGCGCACGGTGCCGCCGCTGGCCTGGTTGCCGATCTCGTTGCTGCTGTTTCAGCAGGCGGACACCGCCGCCATCTTTGTGATCTTCATCACCGCCATCTGGCCGATCATCATCAACACGGCCGTGGGCATCAACGAGATCCCGCAGGACTACACCAACGTGGCCCGGGTGCTGCGGCTCGGCAAGCGCAGCTATCTGCGCGACATCCTGATGCCGGCCACGGCCCCGTATGTGTTCACCGGGCTGCGCATCGCCATCGGCCTGGCCTGGCTGGCCATCGTGGCGGCGGAGATGCTCAAGGCCGACGGCGGCATCGGCTTCTTCATCTGGGACGCCTACAACGCAGGCGGAGACAGCAGCACCAGCCAGATCATCCTGGCCATCGTGGTGATCGGCCTGGTGGGCCTGGCGCTGGACCGGCTGGTGGGCGCCGTGGGCCAGGTGGTGGCCAAAGGAGGCCAGTGATGAGCCACGCTTTCCTCACCGTCGACAACATCACCCGCAGCTTCGACCTGCCGAAGGGGGGCCAATACGT
>BJHC01000252.1 GCA_014191535.1 Cyanobium sp.
TCGTCGTCGCCGCTCTGGAAGGGAATGTGGAAGTGCTCGCACACCTTGGCTAGATCGGCGCAGGCATCGATTAGCCGCTCGGTGAAATAGCGCGGGTGGCTGGTGGCGAAGCGGATGCGCTCGATCCCCTCCACGTCGTGCACCGCCTGCAGCAGATCCGTGAGGGTGTGCTGGCGGCGTCCCTCCGGGGTGATGCCGGGCAGGTCGCGGCCGTAGGCGTCGATGTTCTGCCCCAGCAGGGTGATCTCTTTGAACCCCTGGGCCGCGAGGCCCTCCATCTCCAGCCGGATCGCCTCCGGTAGGCGCGATTGCTCCTTGCCCCGCACCGAGGGCACCACGCAGTAGGTGCAGCGCTCGTTGCAGCCGTAGATCACGTTCACCCAGGCGCAGACGCTCGAATCGCGCCGGGCGGTGGTGATGTCTTCGAGGATGTGGTGTTCGCCGGTGGCCACCACCTGCTGCCCCTGCTCCACCTGGGCCAGCAGCACATCCAACCGGTTGGCGTGCTGGGGGCCCATCACCAGATCGAGCTCGGGCACACGCCGCAGCAGCGATTCCCCCTCCTGCTGGGCCACGCAGCCGGCCACCACCAGGGTGAGGTTGGGGTTGGCCCGTTTGCGCTGGGCCTGGCGGCCCAGGTAGCTGTACACCTTCTGTTCCGCGTTATCGCGGATCGTGCAGGTGTTGTAGAGCACCAGGTCGGCCTCCAGTTCGGCGCCGGCTTCGCGGTAGCCCATGGATTCCAGGATCCCGGCCATGCGCTCGGAATCCGCCTTGTTCATCTGGCAGCCGAAGGTGGTGATCCAGTAGCTGCCCCGCCCACGCTCCGCCGTTGCGGTGGCGCCAGTGGCGGAGGCCGTGGGTGCTTGGAGGGATGTCGCCGTCATCCCTCCAGTTTCCGGCATCGCTGGGGCCGCTGGCCGCCGCGGCCCGGCCGTGCCAGCTTGAAGGCAGCGCCGAGGGGCCATGCGCCTGCAGCTGCATCGCTTCCGTCTCAGCAAGGCGGTGCCCCTGGCCATCAGCCGCGGCACCACCACCGCCGTGGAGCATCTGCTGGTGGAGGTGGAGCATGGGGGGCTCGTGGGCCGCGGTGAAACCGGCGGCTTCGACACCGGTCACCGGTGCTTCAGCACTGAGGCCATTGCGGCTGAGCTGGAGGCCCTGGCTCCGCGGCTGGAGGGCCTGTCCCCCGAGCCACTGCAGGCCCTCGAGCCGCTGCTGGAGGGGCTGAGCCCGCCGGCGCGCTGCGGCATCGATCTGGCGCTCCACGATTGGTGGGGCCAGCGCCTGGGTCAGCCGCTGCATCGGCTGTGGGGGTTGGATCCGGCGGCCTGCGTGGCCACCAGCGTCACCCTTGGGCTGGGGCCGGTGGCGGCGGTGTTGGCGCGGCTGGAGCGCTGGCGCCAGCAGCTGCCCGCCAGCCGGGTGAAGCTCAAATTGGGCTCCCCCGATGGGCTCGACCACGACCGGGCCCTGGTGGAGGCGGTGGCCGGGGCCCTCGGGGCCGGGGAGGAGTTGCAGGTGGATGCCAACGGTGGCTGGGATCTGGCGGGGGCGCGGCGGATGCTCCCCTGGCTGGAGCAGCGCGGGGTGGTGCTGGTGGAACAACCCCTGCCGCCGCAGCTGGATGCGGAAGCCGACACGGCGGGTTTCGCGGCCCTGCGGGGGCTGGCACCGATTCCCGTGGTGGCCGATGAGAGCTGCTGGAACCTGGAGGATCTGCTGCGCCTGGCCCCCCATGTGGAGGGCATCAACATCAAGTTGGTGAAGTGCGGCGGCCTGGGGCCGGGGTTGCTGATGGCGCGCACCGCCCGCCGTCTGGGGCTGGGGGTGATGCTCGGCTGCTACTCCGATGGCGGGCTGCTCAACAGCGGTGCGGCCCAGCTGTTGCCGTTGGTGCGCTGGCCGGATCTCGACAGCCACCTCAACCTGCTGGACGATCCCTTCGCGGGCCCTGATCGCCAGGGGGATGTGCTGCGGCCAGCGCTGCGGGCCGGCCTGGGGGCCCAGGCGTTGCAGGAGGTGGCCTGATGCTCAGCCCCGAGGCTCCGCTGGTGCTGCTGCAGCACGGCGGGCTGGACAACCTCTCCGGCAAAACCGGCCTGGCGATGCTGCGCTACCGCAGCGGCCCGATCGTGGCGGTGATCGACCCGGCCTACGCCGGCGCCGACCTGGCGGCCCTCACCGGCATCCCCCGCGCTGTGCCGGTGGTGGCGGACATGGCCGCGGCCCTGGCCCATGGCCCGGCGGTGGCGGTGGTGGGCCTGGCCCCCTCCGGCGGCCGCCTGCCCGAGGAGATGCGCGCCGATGTGCGCCTGGCCCTGGAGGCGGGCCTCAGCCTGGCCAGCGGACTGCACAGTCGCCTGGCGGAGGACCCTGAATTTGCCGCCATCCCCCGGGCCCCCGGCCAGTGGATCTGGGACCTGCGCCAGGAACCGCCGGGGCTGGCGGTGGCCGCGGCCCGGGCCGCGGCGTTGCCCTGCCGGCGCCTGCTGGCGGTGGGCTCCGACATGGCGGTGGGAAAGATGAGCACCTGCCTGGAGCTGGCCGCCGCCGCCCGCCGCCGCGGCCTTGATGCCCGCTTTGTGGGCACCGGCCAGGCGGGCATCTTGATCAGCGGCCAGGGGGTGGCCCTCGATGCCGTGCGGGTGGATTACGCCGCCGGCGCGGTGGAGGCGGCGGTGCTGCAGGCGGCCGAGGGGGCAGGCCCCGATGCTCTGGTGTTGGTGGAGGGTCAGGGATCTTTGGCCCATCCCGGCTCCACCGCCACGCTGCCGTTACTACGCGGCAGCCAGCCCACGG
>BJHC01000253.1 GCA_014191535.1 Cyanobium sp.
CCCAGATCTTCGAGCTGCAGCCCCACCGCGACCTGGCGGCGGTGATGGCCGATGCCCTCAAGCTGGCCCGGGGGCTGGGCCACCCCGTGAGCGATCTCAACGTGGGCGGTGGCCTGGGGATTCGCTACGTGGAGAGCGACGATCCGCCGTCGATCGATGCCTGGGTGCGCACCGTGGCCGAAGCGGTGGCGGGTGCCTGCCAGGAGCGCGGCCTCGAGCTGCCGCGGCTGCTGTGTGAACCCGGCCGCTCCCTGGTGGCCACCGCCGGCGTCACCCTCTACAGCGTGGGCAGCCGCAAGCAGATCCCCGGCATCCGCACCTATCTATCCGTGGATGGCGGCATGAGCGACAACCCGCGCCCGATCACGTATCAGTCGCGCTACACCGCGGTGCTGGCGGATCGCCCCGAGGCTGACGCCAGCGACACCGTGACCCTGGCGGGCAAGCACTGCGAATCCGGCGACGTGCTGCTCAAGGACCTGGCCCTGCCCCCCGCCACCACCGGCGATGTGCTGGCGGTGTTCGCCACCGGCGCCTACAACGCCTCGATGGCCTCCAACTACAACCGCATCCCGCGGCCGGCGGCGGTGCTGGTGCACGACGGCCAGGCGGAGCTGGTGCAGCGGCGTGAGCAGCCAGAGGAACTGCTGCGCTACGACGTTTTGCCGGAGCGGCTGCGGCCGGTACCCTGACCGTTAGCGCGGCGATGGTCCAGCGGTGGCGGGGGTGTTCGGCTTGATCCAGCTGGGGGTGGTGCTGGATCTGCTGTTGGCCACGGCCCTCGGCATGGTGCTGCTGGCCCGGGTCAACGAACCCCGCACCCTGTGGCTGTTGCGCGGCTACCTCACCCTGGTGGCCCTGGCCTGGGTGGTGCAGCGCTACGCCAACCTGCCGCTCACCAGCAAGCTCGTCGATGCGCTGGTGATGGCCTGCAGCCTGGCCCTGGCGATCCTGTGGCAGGGGGAGCTGCGGCGGCTGATGGAGCTGCTGGGCACCGGCCGCCTGGATGTGTTGTTCGGCAGCCAGCGGGCCGACAAGCTGGCCTCCGGCTCGGTGGCGGTGCTCAGCGAAGCGGCTGGGCGCCTCTCGCAGCTGCGGCGGGGTGGCCTGATCGTGGTGGACCTGGGCAGTGACCTGCGCCCGGAGGACTTCCTCAACCCCGGCATCGCCCTGGATGCGCAGCTGTCGGTGGACCTGCTGCTCAACCTGTTCGCCCTCGACACCCCCCTGCATGACGGGGCGGTGCTGGTGAAGGGCAATCGGATCCTGTCGGCGGGGGTGATCCTGCCCCTCTCCCGCCAGGGGCTCAACCGCTTCGGCACCCGCCACCTGGCGGCCCTGGGCATCACCGAGCGCTTCGATCGCTGCCTTTGCATCGTGGTGTCGGAGGAAACCGGCACCCTGTCGCTGGCCCGCCAGGGCCGCCTGGAGCGGCCGATCACCAGCAGCCGTCTGCAGGAGCTGTTGGCTGAGGCCCTGGCCCAGGGCATGAAGGGGGGCGCCAAGGCGGCTGGGCGTAGCGTGGCCGTCGACACGGCTGACCCGCTCGCATGAGTCGCTCCCTGGCGACCACCAGCTCCGTTCAGGGCAATCGACCCTCGCGCTGCGTGCTGCCGGCGGGCCTGGATCCGGCGCGCCTGCCCGCCCATGTGGCCGTGATCATGGATGGCAATGGCCGCTGGGCCAACCAGCGCAAGCTGCCGCGGGTGATGGGCCACCGCGAGGGGGTGGAGGCGCTCAAGCGCACCCTGCGGCTCTGCAGCGACTGGGGCATCGGCGCCCTCACCGCCTACGCCTTCTCCACCGAAAACTGGAGCCGCCCCGGTGAGGAGGTGAGCTTCCTGATGACCCTGTTCGAGCGGGTGCTGGCCCGGGAGCTGCAGGCCCTGGAGCAGGAGCAGGTGCGCATCCGCTTCCTGGGGGATCTGGAGCAGCTGCCGGAGGGGCTGCAGCAGCTGATCGCCGACGCCACGGCCCGCACCGCCGGCAACACCGGTATCCACTTCAACGTGTGCACCAACTACGGCGGCCGCCGGGAGCTGGTGCGCGCCGCCCGGCTGCTGGCCCAGCAGGTGGCCCGCGGGGAGCTCGACCCGGCGGACATCGATGAGGCGGCGTTTGCGGCCCAGCTGCACACCCAAGGGGAGCGCGACCCCGACCTGCTGATCCGCACCAGCGGCGAACAGCGCATCAGCAATTTCCTGCTCTGGCAGCTGGCCTACGCCGAACTGCACATCACCGATGTGCTCTGGCCCGATTTCGATGAGGCGGCCCTCACCACCGCCCTGCTCGACTACCAGAACCGCCAGCGCCGCTTCGGTGGCGTTGAGCCCGCCCACCTCTGACCCCTCACCCCGGAACGCGCACCCCTTGACCGCCTCCCCGCTGCAGCTCCGCCACGACTGGAGCACCGCCGAGATCCAGGCGCTGCTGGAGCTGCCCCTGATGGAGCTGCTGTGGCGGGCCCAGGCGGTGCACCGTGAGGCCAACCCCGGCTACCGCGTGCAGCTGGCCTCGCTGCTCAGCGTGAAAACCGGCGGCTGCGAGGAGGACTGCGCCTACTGCCCCCAGTCGATGCACAACAGCAGCGACGTCACCGGCCGGCCGGAGCTGGAGGTGGAGCCGGTGCTGCAACGGGCCCGGGCCGCCAAGCAGGCCGGTGCCCACCGCTTCTGCATGGGCTGGGCCTGGCGTGACATCCGCGATGGTGCCCCCTTCGACGCGATGCTCGCCATGGTGCGCGGCGTGCGCGAGCTGGGGATGGAGGCCTGCGTGACCGCCGGCCTGCTCACCG
>BJHC01000254.1 GCA_014191535.1 Cyanobium sp.
AGGGCCAGCGCGTCATCGATGGAGCCGGCGGAACTCCAGGGGGAGGGCATCAGCACCGCCTGCAGCTGCTTGGGCCCCAGGGCTGCGGCGGCAAGTACCGCCACCAGGGCTGAGTCGATGCCACCGCTCAGCCCCAGCAGGGCGCTTTGAAACCCGCATTTGCGGGCGTAATCGCGCACCCCCAGCACCAGGTTGCGCAGCAGCAGTTCCTCGGGGCTCGGCAGGGCGGTGGGGGCTGCTGTCGCTGGGCTGCCGCCGGCATCCCAGCAGGCCAGGTCGGTGGCGGCGAAGGCCAGTTGGCAGGGCACGCCGCCGCCGGGGGTGCCCACGAAGCTGCCCCCATCGAAGATCAGCTCATCGTTGCCGCCCACCTGGTTCACGTAGACCACCGGGCAGCCCAGGCGATCGGCGGCGGCGGCGGCCAGCTGGCGCCGCAGCTCGGCCTTGCCCTGGGCAAAGGGGGAGGCGGAGAGGTTGAGCAGCAGATCGGGCCGCAGGGCCTGCAGCTCGCCGATCGGGTCGGCCCCCAGCAGCCGCTGTCCCAGCAGCCGCTCCTCCACCCAGAGGTCCTCGCAGAGGGTGAGCCCCAGGCGCCAGCGCCGCCCGCCCCGCTCCAGCTCCAGCAGGCAGGGCTGGTCGGCGGGGCGGAAATAGCGCCGCTCGTCGAAGACGTCGTAACTGGGCAGCAGCCGCTTGCGGGCCACCACCCGCCACCCCTGCGGTTCCACCAGGGCCGCGGCGTTGAACAGATCGGGCTGTTGGCCATCGCTGGCGGTTTCACTCACCCCCAGCAGCAGGGCCAGCCCGGCCGGCAGCTGGGCCGCCAGCTGATCGAGGGCCTGGTGCTGGCGCTGCCGCAGCGCCGGCCGCAGCAGCAGATCCCGGGGTGGGTAGCCCCACAGCGCCAGCTCCGGCGCCACCACCAGCTCGGCCCCCTGGCCGGCCGCCGTTTGGCAGGCCTGCAGCAGCTGCTGGCCGTTGCCCAGCAGGTCGCCCACCAGCGGATTGATCTGGGCGAGGGCGATGCGCATCAGCGGGCGGGCGGGGAGCTGGGCTGCCCCAGGCCGTAGAGATTGTGCTTGACCAGCTCCGCCCACAGCACCGGCGGCACCAGCTCCGGACTGGGTTGCTCCCGGATGGCGGAGCTGGCGCTGGCGGGCACCGGCAGCGTCAGCAGCTCCGGGGTGCCCCCCAGCTGCCGCAGGGGCTCGAGGCAGCTGGGGTCGAAGCGGTAGCCCTGGCGGGGTACCACCGCCAGCCGGCAGCGCCGCAGCAGGTCGCCGGCTCGGTGCCAACGCGGCACCTGTTCCGCCAGGTCGCCCCCCACCACGAACACCAGCGGGCGCTGGGGCCAGCGCGCCTCGGCCCGCTCCAGGGTCTCCAGGGCCCGGGGGCTGCTGAGGCTTTGCACCAGCTCCACCCGCGGATCGGCCAGGTCGTTGACCAGGGCCTGCAGCAGGTCGGCCCGCAGCGCCAGGGGGGCGCCGTGCTGCTTGAGCGGGTTGTCGCTGGCCCAGGTGGCCACCTGCCCGTAGTGGTTGGCCAGGCCCGCCAGCAGGGCGCGATGGCCGGCGGTGGGTGGGTCGGCGCTGGTGCCGAACAACGCCAGGGGCGGCTGGCTCATGGCAGCAGCGTCTGCAGCTGCAGGCGGGGTTCCTCACGCCCCTGCCATTGCTGCAACCAGGCCCGGGCCTGGGGATCTTGGTGGGCTAGGCGCCGCAGCAGTGAGGCGGGCCGCAGCCGGCCGTGCTGAGCACTGCGCAGCAGTTCCGCCGCCGCCAGGCGCCCGGTGAGGCGGGTGGTGTGCACCGCCAGGGCGGCCTGGGCCAGGGCCACCGGCGCCGCGGGGGCCAGGCTGAGGCCGCCGCTCAGGGGGGCCGCCAGCAGCAGCAGTTGGCGCAGGCCGCCCAGCAGCAGTTGGATGCCCAGCTGGGTGCCCCCCAGCAGGGCGTTCTGGGCGGAGAGGCGGGTGAGCAGGGCGCGGGCGCCGCCGCCCCCCAGCTCGAGGCCATACAGCTCACACAGCTGCACCACCAGGGCCGTGTCCAGGGCCAGTCCGCCGGCCAGATCCAGCAGCAGCAGCGGGTTGGCGGCCACGCCGGTGGCCTTGAGGGCGGCGTAGCGGCCGATCAGGCCCTGGGCGGCGCTGCGGCCCCGTTGCAGCCGCCACTGGTGCAACTGCTGGCCGAAGCGGTCGGCGGCCCGCAGGCCATTGAGCCCCAGCAGCAGGGCGCCGTGCTCGTCCAACAGCGTCAGCAGTGCCCGCCGCAGGGGCGCGATCTGTGGGGGCAGGGGGGTGCTGCGCACCCGGCCGTCGTCCATCAGCTGGGCCTGCCGCGGTGCCGAGGCCACCGCCACCAGTTCCAGCTGGCGGGCTGGGGCGGGCAGCCGGCGGCGGATGCTGGCGATCAGGGCGTCGTGCTCCGCCTCAGGCCAGCAGTCGATGCGGTTGAGCACCAGCAGCAGCGGCTTGCCCGCCGCCAAGAGCTGCTCCAGCGCCTCGGCCTCCGGGGTGGTGAGGTCGCCATCCAGCACCAGCAGCACCAGGTCGGCCCCCACCGCCAGCCGTGCCGCTAGCCGCTGGCGCGCGTGGGCGGCGATTTCATCGATGCCGGGGGTGTCCACCAGCTCCACCCCCGCCAACCCCGGCACGTGCACCGGCCAGGGTTCCCGTTGCTGGCGGCGGGTGCAGCCGTGGGCCACATCGGTGGCGAACACGCTGCGGCCCAGCAGGGCATTGAGCAGGCTCGACTTGCCCACCCCCACCCGGCCGAACACGGCGACCCG
>BJHC01000255.1 GCA_014191535.1 Cyanobium sp.
CAGCAGCACCGCCTTGTAGCCGGCGATGTTGGCCTGGGAGGAGAGCACATCCATGGCCTGGGCACGGCTGATGCGCGGCAGGAGCTCCAGGGCCAAGGCGGTGAGCTGAAGGCCCTCGAGCTGCTGTTTGAGCGCGTCATTGCCGTGGGGCTCCAACAGGCCCAGCAGCACCGCACCGGCGGGGAGGCTGCTCACCTCGGGGCGGCCGCGCACCAGGGCGGCCCCCTGCACCGCCATCACCACATCGGCGCGACTCCAGTGGTCGGCTCCGGCCCCCTTGGCCTCCACCAGCTCGGCACCGGCGTCGCCATAGGCGTCATCGCCGTAACCGCTGGGATGGCCGGCCCCGCGCTCCACACTGAGGCGGCAGCCCTTGGCCACCAGGCGCTTCACCGTTTCCGGGGTGGCTGCCACCCGTGTTTCACCGGGGCAACACTCCCGCGGCACCAGCACTCGAACCACCGCTACCAACCCTGCACCAGGATCCGTTCAGTGTTTTGCCGATGCTCCGGCACGGCAATCCTTTTGGGCGGCATGTCGGCACATCCGCACACGGGCCTCAGGCCAGCCAGGCCTCCAGGGTCACGGGGGCAGCGCTCTCTCCTTTGCCCATGGGTGCCTCGGGCACAGCCCGGCTGGTGATTTCCACGATCCGGCCCACGCTGGCGGGGGTCTCGAGGGCATCGAGGCAGACCTGGGCCACCAGGCGGCGGGGGATGCTGCCATCCCGTTGTTGGTCGGGGCCGCTGAACTGCAGGCGCTGAAGATGTAGATCGTTCTCCTGCTCCTTGAGGCCGCCGGGACGCACCACGGTGAAGGCCAGGCCGCTCTGCTCCAGCCACTGCTCCCCGAGCCGCTTCCACACCAGGATCAAGCCGAACAGATTGAGCGGATGCCGCCAGAGGCCGGCACAGAGGGAGCTCACCAACACCACCCGTTGCACGCCGGCGGCGCGGCAGGCCTCGATCTGACGCTGCACCCCGAAGGCGTCCACCTGCAGGGGTCCGCTGAGATCCACGCTGGGGCGCGCCCCCGTGGCGATCACCAGGCCGCCGCAGCCCTTCAAGGCCTCCGTCAAGGCGGTCCGATTCCCCAGCTGCAGCCGCACCACCTCAGCGCCGTTAAGGCCCTCCGGGAGCGAGGAGCCAGGCCGCACGATGGCTCGCACCTGGTGGCCACGTCGCAGGGCCTCCTGCACCACCCGCCAGCCGGTTTTGCCGGAGGCGCCGGTTACCGCCAAGAGCATCGATCAGAACAGGGGCAGGAGCTCCTGTTCTAGGCAGCGAGCCTGGGGGTTCGAGCCCCGCTGGCGCAGCAGACGCGCCCGCAGGATCATCGGGTCGAGATCACACTCGAGATCAAAGGCCCGCTCGAGGCGCTGCCGAAGCTCTTCGGGGGTGAGGGCAAAAACGGAACGCTCATCCATGGGCTGAAAGGGTGGGGGCCCTGGAGCGGGGTGATGGCCGGAAGGTAGGGGCTCCAGCGGGAATGCGAATAGGTCTTTCTGCTCATCTTTTTTCCGCCCCTGGCAACAAAATGGCGGGATGGCCCCTCTGTCGTTTGATCTGCACGTGCCCCGGGGGCTCCAGCGGGCAGCGCCCACGCTGCAGCCCCGCCAATGGCAGACGCAGCTGATCCAGCTGCTGCAGCGACGCCTAGAGCGCCCCGGCAGCCACGACGTGCTGATCAATGCCGGCCCCGGCGCCGGCAAGACCCTGGGTGCCCTGCTCAGCTTTGAACGCCTGCAGCGCCAGGGGCGGCTGCGGCACTTTCTGGTCTTCTGCCATCGCAGTTCGATCGCCAGCCAATGGCTGCAGGCGGCTGAGCGGCTGCAACTGCGGCTGCAGGAGTGGCAACCCGGCCAGGACGACACCGGCGGCGCCCCCGACCCCTGGGGGGAGGCCGACGGCCTGCTGATCACCTATCAGGCGGCCGGGCGCAACCTGCAGGCCCTGCTGCCCCAACTGCAGGCCAGCCCGGAGCGGAGCTGGTTGGCCATTGCCGATGAGGTGCACCACCTGGGCCTCGACCCCGAGGAACCGGAGGCCACCGCCTGGGGCCATGCCTTCAGCCGCCTCACCGCCGGCGCCCGCCTACGGCTCGGGCTCACCGGCACCCCCTTCCGGGCCGACAACCTGGGCTTCTGCGCGGCCCGCCGCATCCAGGTGCATGACGGCGAGGGCTGGGTGGAGCAGATCGCGCCTGACCTCAGCGTTGAGCCACGGGAGTTGATCGCCGCAGGCGATGTGCGACCGCTGGAATTCCGCTTCCAGGACGGCTGGGTGGACCACGGCCGCCAGGACCAACCCGGCGACACCGAGCGCTCACCGCTCTCCCAGGAGCAACGCGAAAGCTGGCGTGCCCGCAACCTGCGTCGGGCGATCCGCCTCGGCGACAGCAGCAGCATTGCCCTGCGGCTTCTGCTCAACGCGCGGCAGCGGTTGGAGGTGGTGCGGAGCCAACACCCGGAAGCCGGCGGACTGGTGGTGGCCCGCGACATCGCCCATGCCCGCCGCGTGTGTGGGCTGCTGGAGGAGGAGGGTGACCGGGTGCTGCTGGTGCACTCCCAGGACAACGCCGCTGCGGAGCACATGCAGGCCTTCAAGGCGGGGGAAGCCGACTGGCTGGTGAGCATCGACATGTGTGCCGAGGGCTTCGACGCACCGCGGCTGCGGGTGGTGGCCTACCTCACCACAGTGGTGACCCGCACCCGTTTTGTGCAGGCGATCACCCGGGCGGTGCGCATGGATGCCCAGCGCGCCGGCCAGGAGGCGGTACCCC
>BJHC01000256.1 GCA_014191535.1 Cyanobium sp.
CGCGCCGCCCGCGGGCTGCTGGCCTGCAGCATGCAACGGGGAGCGGTGCGCCAGCTGCCCGGCCTCACCGCCCAGCTCACGGTGCCGAGCCTGTGGGTGGCCGGCAGCCGCGACACGGTGATGGAACCGCGCTACGTGCGCCACCTGGCGGGCTACAGCAGCCAGCACCGCTTCGAGCAGCTGGAGGGGGAAGGGCACCTGCCGATGCGCAGTGCACCGCAGCAGCTGGCGGCCCTGATCGACGACTGGCTCAGGGCTCAGAGCTTGGCCAGCCCACGCTCCTGGAGTTCGGCCAGCTGCGCGTAGAGGCCACCGGCCGCCCGCAGGGCGGTGTGGCTGCCCTGCTCGATCAAACGGCCCCGCTGCAGCACCAGGATGCGATCGGCCGCCTCCACCGTGGCCAGGCGGTGGGCAATCACGATGGCCGTGCGGCCCTTGAGCAGCCGGTCGAGGTCGCGCTGCAGGGTGGCTTCGGTGGAGGGGTCGAGGAAGGCGGTGGCCTCATCCATCACCAGCACCGAGGGGTTGCGGATCGCCACCCGCGCCACCGCCAGCAGTTGCCGTTCGCCGGAGGAGAGGTTGCCGCCGCGTTCGCGCAACGGCGTGGCCAGGCCCTGGGGCAGGCGACCCAGCAACGGTTGCAGGCCCAGCTCGTCGCAGAGCCGCTCCAGCTCCGCATCGTTGATGCGGGCATCGAGGCGCAGGTTGTCGGCCACGTTGCCGCTGAACAGGAACGTGTCCTGCAGCACCACCCCAAGCCGTTGGCGCAGGGTGGGGATGGGCAGCTCGCGGATGTCGACACCATCCAGCAGGATCCGCCCCTGCTGGGGTTCGTAGAGGCGGCACAGCAACCGGATCACCGTGCTCTTGCCGGAGCCGGTGGGGCCCACCAGGGCCACGTGCTCACCGGAGGCGATGCGGAAGGAGAGGTCGGTGAGGATCGGATCGTCGCTGCGGTAGGCGAAGGAGACGTTCTCGAAGATCACCTCCCCGGCGCTGCTGCGCTGGCCGCCGCTGCGCTGGGCGGCGGCGGAGCGCTGCTCCAGGGGAAGCTCCTGGATCTCGATCGGCTCCTCCAGCAATTCACCGATGCGCTCCACGGCGGTGAGGCCCCCCTGGATCTGGGTGAAGCGCTCCGCCAGCTGGCGCAGGGGATCAAACAACCGCTGCGAATAAAGGATGAAGGTGGTGAGGGTGCCGAGGCCCATGGCGCCGGCGGTCACCATCCAGCCCCCCAGGGCCAGCACCAGGGCAATGGCCGCCAGCGACACCCACTCGATCAGGGCGGAGATGGCGGAGTCGTAGAAGATCGTGCCGTTCACCGCCTGGCGGTAGGCCTCGGTGGTGCGGGCGAAGCGGCGGGAGTTGTAGCCCTCCCGGCGGAACATCTGCACCACCTCCAGGCCCTGCAGGTTTTCCTGCAGATCGGCGTTGAGCTGGCCCAGCTCCTCCCGCACGCGGTAGTTGGCCTTGCGGTAGCGCCGCTGCAGCCAGAGCATCGACAGCGTGACGGGCAGCTGGATGGCCAGCAGCAGCAGCCCCAGGCGCGGTTCGATCGCCACCATGGTGGTGGCGATCACCAGCAGGGTCACCAGGTCGGCCAGCAGGCCCACGGCACCGCTGCCGAACACCTCCGCCAGGGCATCCACATCGCTGGTGAGCCGCGTGAGCAGCTTGCCCACGGGGGTGCGGTCGTGGAAGCGCAGGGAGAGGTCGAGGGCGTGGGCGAAGAGGTCGTTGCGGATGCGGGCCGTGAGGCGTTGGCCCACCGCCTGCACGTTGAAGCTCTGCAGGCCCTGCAGGCCCAGGCGCACCAACACCGCCAGCAGCAGCAACCCCACCAGGGTGCGCAGCTGCTGATCGAGGGGCATGGGCTGCAGCCAGCCCAGCACCGGCTCCTGGCGCAGGGCCGAAATGGCCTGCCCCACCAGCAAGGGCTGCACCGCCGCCGCCCCGGCCACCGGGATCAGCAGCACCAAGGTGAACAGCAGCCGCCGGCGGTCGCGGCCGAGGTAGGGGAGCAGCCGCAGCAGCCGTTGCCGGTCGCGGTTCGCCATCAGGCGGTCACGGCGCCAGCGGGTGCACTGGCAAGGGCACCGGCAGCGGCGATCTGGTCAACGATCCCCTGCAGCTCTCCGCCATCGAGGCGCAGCGAGAGCGGGTGGCCCACCAGGCGCGCGGTGGAGTGGAACAGGTCTTCGATGGCGATCAGGCCGTTCTCCTGCAGGGTGCGGCCGGTGGCCACCAGATCCACGATTGCTTCACTCATGCCGGTGATCGGCCCCAGCTCCACGGAGCCCGCCAGGTGGATCAACTCCACCGGCAGGTCGAGGGCGGCGAAATAGTCCTGGGCGCAGCGGGTGAACTTGCTGGCGATGCGGCAGTGGGCCGGCAGGTCGGCGGCGCGGCGGTAGGGGCTGCTGGCCTTCACGGCCACGCTCATGCGGCAACCACCGAAACCGAGGTCCACCAGCTGGGCCACCGGCAGCTGGTGCTCCCGCAGCACGTCGTAGCCCACCACCCCGAGCTGGGCCTGGCCATAGGCCACATACACCGGAACATCGGCGTTGCGCACCAGCAATGCCCGAGCTCGGCCGCAGACGCTCGGCACCATCAGCAGGCGGTTACCCGGCTCGAGCACGGCGGCGAAGTCGAGGCCGGCGGCCGCGAACCGGGCCACCGAGTCCTTGAGCAGGGCTCCCTTGGCCAGCGCGACGGTGATCATGGAGCAAAGCCTGAACCGGGACTTTAACGATGCAAGAGGCCCCCACCCGAGCCG
>BJHC01000257.1 GCA_014191535.1 Cyanobium sp.
AGCAACCGCTCGACCTCTCCCTGCTGCTGAGCTGGCGCAACAGCTGCGGTTGGTTCACCAACACCGACCCCGCCGCCGCGGTGCACTTCCGCGACGACGGCAGCCCGGAGCACAACTATGTGCCCGCCATCGGCCGCACCCAGGGGCACCACAACCGCTGGGTGGATCAGGAGGGGTTGAGCGGTGTGCTGCTCAACGGCGACATCGCCACACCGATCGCCGAAGGCCAGGGGCAGTGGTGCATCGCCACCACCCCCCAGCCGGGGGTGCGCATCCAGCGCTGCAGCCGCTGGAACCCCGCCGGCGACGGCAGCGACATCTGGAGCAGCTTCAGCCGCGATGGCTCCATCCCCGATAGCGACAACGACCGCCGCTCCGGCAACGACGATCCGGCCAGTGCCGCCCTGGCGGTGCAGTGCCGGCTGGAGCCGGGCCAGAGCCTGGAGATCCCGCTGGTGATCAGCTGGGACCTGCCCGTCACCGCCTTCGCCACCGGCAGCCGCGCCCTGCGCCGCTACACCGACTTCTTCGATGCCAGCGGCACCAACGCCGCCGCCCTGGCCGCCGAAGCCCTGCGGGATTGGCGCCACTGGCGCGACCAGATCCAGACCTGGCAGCAGCCGGTGCTGGAGCGCAGCGACCTGCCCGAGGCGCTGCGGATGGCCCTGTTCAACGAGCTCTACGACCTGGCCAGCGGCGGCAGCCTCTGGACCGCCGCCTCACCCCAGGATCCGGTGGGGCGCTTCGGGGTGCTGGAGTGCCTCGACTACGCCTGGTACGAAAGCCTCGACGTGCGGCTCTACGGCTCCTTCGCCCTGCTGCAACTGTGGCCGGAGCTCGACAAGAGCGTGCTGCGCAGCTTCGCCCGCGCTATCCCGGCCCACGACGCCACGCCGCGGCCGATCGGTTGGTATTTCACCCAGGGCAAGGGCCGGGTGGAGGCGGCCCGCAAGGTGGCCGGCGCCACCCCCCACGACCTGGGGGCCCCCAACGAACGCCCCTGGGATGCGAGCAACTACACCGCCTACCAGGACTGCAACCTCTGGAAGGATCTGGCCAGCGACTTCGTGCTGCAGGTGTGGCGCACCTTCAAGCTGGCCCCCAACGGCGAAGACCTGCGCTTCCTGGCGGAGTGCTGGCCCGCTGCGGTGCAGGCCCTGCACTACCTCAAAACCTTCGACGTCAACAACGACGGCCTGCCGGATAACGGCGGCGCCCCCGACCAGACCTTCGACGACTGGCCGCTCAAGGGGGTGAGCGCCTATTGCGGCGCCCTCTGGATCGCCGCCCTGGAGGCGGCCCTGGCCATGGCCCAGCAGCTGCAACTCGCCATGGGGCTCGACACGGCAACCGAGCAGCGCACCTTCGGCACCTGGCTGGAGCAATCGCGCGCCAACTTCGATGCCCTGCTCTGGAACGGCGAGTACTACAAGATCGACGCCGAGAGCGGCACCCCCGTGGTGATGGCCGACCAGCTCTGCGGCGACTTTTACGCCCGCCTGCTGGGGCTGCCGGCGGTGGTAGCGGATGAGCGCTCCCGCAGCGCCCTGCAGGCGGTGAAGGAGGCCTGCTTTGAGGGGTTCCAGGGGGGGCGACTGGGGGTGGCCAATGGCCTGCGCCGCGATGGCACGCCCCTCGATCCCAATGGCACCCACCCGCTCGAGGTGTGGACCGGCATCAACTTCGGCCTGGCGGCCTACTACCGCCTGATGGGGGACACCAGCACCGCCCTGGCGATCACCGGCGCCGTGGTGGAGCAGGTGTACAGCGGCGGCCTGCAGTTCCGCACCCCCGAGGCGATCACGGCGGTGAACACCTTCCGCGCCTGCCACTACCTGCGGGCGATGGCCATCTGGGCCCTGTGGGCCACCCACACCAACTGGCAGCCCATCCCCGGCGCCGAGCGGGAGGCCACCGCGGTATGAGCGCCGCCTGGATCCCCCTGCGCCGCTGGCTGATGGCCACGGCGGCCTGCCTGGCCCTGCTGTTGCCGCTGCTGGGCTGGCCCCAGCTGGCCTCCGCCCAGCTGCATGCCCACGCCGATGAGAACGGCCAGCCGATGGTGCGCAGCCTCGAAAGCCTGCGCGACCTCGACTACCAGAGCTGGCAGGCGGTGGCCTACCGCAGCGGCCCCCCGGGCGGCCCCGTGACCCTGCGGATCGTGGGCTACCCCGGCAAGGTGCGCCTGGATCACCCCACGCCCCTGGTGGTGTACGGCGGCCGACGCCGCTGGGAGCTCGACGACATCACCACCGCCAACCCCAAGCTGGTGAGCGACGGCCGCGACGCCGCCGCCGAGTTCAACCTCAACCCGCTGCTGGCGGATCTGCACAAGAACCGGCCGCTGCGGCTGGAACTCAACGGAGTGTTTGTGGAGCTGCCGGTGCCCCCCTATGTGGTGGGTGAGTGGCGGCGCCTGCCCAGCTGGACCGAAGCCAGCCCCGCCGGGTGAGTGGCCCCCTGAGCGATCCCTGGGTCCCGTGGATGCAGCGGGCTCTGCAACTGGCGGCCCTGGGGGCAGGGCGCACCAGCCCCAATCCGCTGGTGGGCTGCGTGGTGCTGGATGCCGGCGGCCGTTTGGTGGGGGAGGGGTTCCACGCCATTGCCGGCGGGCCCCACGCCGAGGTGGTGGCGCTGCGGCAGGCGGGGGAGCGGGCCCGCGGCGGCACCGCGGTGGTGACCCTGGAGCCCTGCTGCCACCACGGCCGCACGCCGCCCTGCAGCGCGGCGCTGCTGGCGGCGGGCATCGCCCGGGTGGTGGTGGCGATGGAC
>BJHC01000258.1 GCA_014191535.1 Cyanobium sp.
GAGCCACCCAGTACCCACCGACCCGAGGAGCCCAACGAACATTCCTCGCGACTAAATCATGGCCTCAATCGATCAAAGCCCACACGGATTGAGGAGGAGCACGCAAGATGCTTCAGCGCAGAAATGATTGGCAGCTGATTCTTGCCCTCGGCCCTAGCCAAGTAGAACCAAACCGTTACCCCAGCTCCGCACCATCGCCAGGCACCTCCAGCCAGCGGCGCAACCAGGCGGTCAACACATAGAAGGGCATGGTGTCAGCCAAAGCCGCCAGCACCTTAAACAGATAACCACTGCCAATAAAGGCAAACAGCTGCGGCAGCACCGGCAACTCAGCCTGAAGCGGAAGCACGTGACTGCCGTAGTGACTGATCAGCACAACAGCGGTGGTATCCACCAGCTGGCTGACAAGGGTAGACCCATTGTTGCGCAACCAAAGCGCCTTCCCTCCGCTATAGCGCTTCCAGAAATGAAACAGGCGGACGTCTGTGAACTGAGCCGCGAGGTAAGCCACCATCGACGCACCGACGGCTCCGAAGGCGAGGCGGCGGACCTCAAAAAATGTTGTTTCATTCGTGGCGGCACTGACCCCCGGCAGGACACCCCCCAACCACAGGATCAGCACGATCCAACCGTTCAGCAAGAGCCCCACCCAAACCAACTGCGACGCTTTCTCCTCGCCCCAGATCTCGCTAATCAAATCCGTGCACAAAAAAGTGATCGGATAGGGCAACGTGCCAATGGCCACCACAATCGGCCAAGGGCCTAGATGTCCAAGCTGTAGAAAACGTGTGAGCCCCAGGATGTTGAGCATCGACATGGTGCCAAGGAACAATCCTGAGAGCACCAAGAAAGCAAGATCACGGCGTTGCTGGAGGGTCATCGGCAGCACGGCCCATGGCAGACGCTCCACAAGGCTTCAACGGCAACGCTATCGCTGGCGACAGCACCGACAACCAGCCCTCCAGACCGGGGCCATGGCGCATCTGGGGCCGTGCCCGCAAGTGAGTGGTGATGAACACAGGCTGCTCAACGGGCCTAAACCCGCCAGAGTGCATGCATCCACCCCCTGCGTTCGCCAGCACCATGCACAGCTCCGGGTTCAGCCTCGCCACCGTGTTGCTGGGGGGCAGCGGCCTGTTTGTGCTGGCCACCCTGTTCTTCGGCACCAAGGGCGGCTACTACGACACCGACGACTACGACGGCAACGGCACCGCCCACTGACCCCGCCGGGATTCAGCTCTGGCTGGGCAGTTGCTCCGATTCCGGGCAGTCGCCGGTCACCTCGATGTCGTCGGCGGCCGCTGAACGGCTGAAGTAAGCCAGGCGCGTGCTCACCGCCCCGATCGAATCCAGGCGCACGCACTCCTCCCAGCTGTGCAGCTCGTCGTCGTCCTCGGCGTCGTAGCGGAGGGTCACCAGATCCCCCTCCAGCTCCACCACCAGGGCTTCCTCAATCCAGCGCTGCTGATCGCGGAGAAACACCCAGATCGGGCGTTGCTCGCACTGGAAGCGGTAAAGCTTGCGCTGCAGCATGGGGCACCCTCGGGAACCGCCTGACGTTGATCCTAGGGATACTGAGCGGAACTGACGCCGCGCGCCGTTGTGGTTGCCACCAGCTCCAGCTCCAGCCCTGCCAGCATTGACCAGATCCGGTTGCAGCTGCGCAGCTGGCCGGAGGTGGAGGCCTACCTGGAACAGTGCAAGGGGGTGATCGTGCCCCTGGGCTCCACCGAACAGCACGGGCCCACGGGTGCCATTGGCACCGATGCCCTCACCGCTGAGGCGGTGGCCCTGGAGGTGGGCCGGCGCAGCGGGGTGCTGGTGGCCCCCGCCCAGGCCTACGGCATGGCTGAACACCACCTGGGCTTCGCCGGCACCATGAGCCTGCAGCCAGCGACGCTGCTGGCGGTGATCCACGACCTGGTGCTCTCCCTGGCCCGTCACGGCTTCGAGCGCATCTATGTGATCAACGGCCATGGCGGCAACATCGCCACCACCAAGGCGGCCTTCGCCCAGGCCTATGGCACCGCCGTGAGCCGCGGACTGCCCAATGCCGCCGCCCTGCGCTGCAAGTTGGCCAACTGGTTCATGGCCCCGGAGGCCATGGCCCTGGCCAGGGAGCTCTACGGCGAGCGCGAAGGTCACCACGCCACCCCCAGCGAAATCGCCATCACCCTGCAACTGGAGCCCAGCCTGCAGAGCAAGCAGCGGCCCCTGCCGGAATCAGCCCCCGCCGGCCCGATCCACGGCCCCGACGACTTCCGGCGCCGCCATCCCGACGGCCGCATGGGCTCGGACCCCTACCTGGCCAGCGCCGAGCACGGCGCCCGATTTCTGGATGTGGCCGCCACGGCGCTCACCGCTGACCTGCAGCGCTTCCTCGAAGAGCCGGCCGGCTAGGTTCGCCCCATGAGCAACATCAGCGCCGACGACGTTCGCAAGGTGGCCCAGCTGGCCCGGCTGGAGCTGCCCGACGACAAGATCGCCACCTACACCACCCAGCTGGAGCGGATCCTCGACTACGTGGATCACCTGCAGGCGGTGGACACCGAAGGGGTGCCCCCCACCACCCGCGCCGTGGAGGTGGTGAATGTGACCCGCGACGACGTGGTGGTGCCCACCAGCGTGCGCGAGCAACTGCTCGACGAAGCCCCCCAGCGGGAAGGCGATTTCTTCCGGGTGCCGAAGATCCTGGCCGACTAACGGCGTTAGCGACGCGGCGAGACAGCCGTGCGGTGCAGCAGGGCCACGATGTGACGGCGCGCCC
>BJHC01000259.1 GCA_014191535.1 Cyanobium sp.
CTTCGGGCACCACGCCAGCCGGAGGTCCACTCGGGGTGGCGGTGGGTGGGGTGGTGCTGGGGCTGGGCTGCCAGCCCCCGGCTGGTACCGCCGTCTCCGCTTTGGGTTTGGGCTTGAGGGCCTTGAGCGGATCAAACTTGCCCGCCAGCACCGGCTTGGGTGGGAACTGGCGCACCGGTAGGTCCTTGAGGATCGGCCCCATGTACTCAGACCAGGCCACCACGGCCACGGCACTGGTGCTCTTGGTTTCTTTGTTGTTGTCGTAGCCGAGCCACAGGCCGGTCACCAGTTGGGGAACGCCGCCGATGAACCACAGGTCGCGGCCCCCTTCGGAGGTGCCGGTCTTGCCGGCGGCGGGGCGATCCGGTGGCACGGCGCCGTAGCCGGTGCCCCCCTTCACCACCTGTTGCAGCATCCACAACAGGGCGTCGGCGATGTCGGTGGGCACGGCGCGGCGGCCCCGGTCGCCATCGACACGACGGCTCCACAGCAGCTCGCCATTGGGGCCCAGGATCTCCTCAAACGGCGTGGGTGTCACGTACACCCCGCGGTTGAAGATGGCGGCGTAGGCGGCGGTCATGTCGAGCACGGTCTGCTCGGTGGCGCCCACCGCCAGGGGGTAGAACCGCCCCAGCTCGCGGCTGATGCCCAGGCTCTTGGCGGTGGCGATCACCTTGTCGAAGCCCAGTTGCTTGAGCAGGCTCACCGACACGGTGTTGAGCGAGTTCTGCAGGGCCACCCATAGCGGCACCGTGCCCATGTAGCGGTTGCCGAAGTTGCGCGGGCAGTAGCCGCCGTAGCAAACCTGGCGGTCGTTGATCTTGTCTTCGGGCTTCATGCCCTCCTTGAGGGCGGTGAGGTACACGAACAACTTGAAGGTGGACCCGGGAGAGCGCAGGGCCTGGGCGGCGCGGTTGAACTGGCTCGTGGTGAAGTCTTTGCCGCCCACCATGCTGCGCACCAGGCCGGTGCCCGGCTCCATCGACACCACCGCCCCCTGCATCTCGCCGGGCGCGTGTTTGTTGATCGTGGCCTGGGCTCCGTCCTGCCAGGTCATGTTGAGGCTGGTGCGGATCGTCAGGCCGCCCACCTCCAGCTGCTCCGGGCTGAGCACCTTGGGCAGTTCCTGCGCCACCCAGCTGGTGAAGTAGGGGGCACGGCTGGTCCAGTACTTGGGCTCCGCCGGCTTGAGCGCCAACGGGGTGGCGCTGGCGCGCTCGAACTGCAGATCGTCGATGAAGCCCGCCTCGCGCATGCGCCGCAGCACCGTGGCGCGGCGTTCCAGGGCGAGATCGGGATTCACCAGCGGCGAATACACCGAAGGGGCCGGTGGCAGCCCGGCGATCAGTGCCGCCTCGGGCAGGGTGAGCTGGGCCGGGGTTTTGGAGAAATAGATCCAGGCGGCATCGGAGATGCCGTAGGCGCTGGAGCCCAGGTAGACGTTGTTGAGGTACTGCTCCAGGATCTGCTGCTTGCTCAGCTGGCGCTCGAGCTTGCCGGCGAGCACCACCTCGTTGAGCTTGCGCAGGATGGTGCGGTCCTGGCTGAGGAACACCGTGCGGGCCAGCTGCTGGGTGATGGTGCTGGCCCCCTCCTCCACGGAGCCCTGCTTGAGGTTGCGCACCAGGGCCCGGCCGATGCCCACCGGGTCGATGCCGTTGTGCTGGTAGAAGCGGCGATCTTCTGCGGCGATGAAGGCCCGCTGCACCAGCAGCGGCATCTGGCCGCTCATCAATTTCTCGCGGGTGGCGGGCCCCAGCTTCTGGATCACCTGCCCGTCGGCTGAAAGCACCGTGACCGTGCCGGGGCGGTTGTAGCTGCCCAGCCGGCGCACATCGGGCATCAGGCTGTCGACCCCCACCAGCAGCAGGCTTTGGCTGAGGGCCACGGCCACCCCGGCCCCTGCCCCCACCAGGCCTGCGCGAACAAGCGGCCGGCGGCGCTTCTTCGCTGTCACATCAGCACCAGGTTGCTGTGGCCGATGGCCAGGGCGGTCACCAGCATCCCCAGCACCAGGAAGGGTTGCGCGCTGGCCTGGTATTTCACGTCAAAGGCCACGGGATCGCGCAGCAGCCAGATGTCCTGGAAGGTGATCTGCGGAATGACCAACAGCACCAGCAGCACCGCCGCGAAATGTTGGCCGATGGCGATCAGCACGGCAACCATCGCCAGCTGAAACACATCGATCATGCCGGCGCTGATCCAGCTGGCCCGCTCGATGCCGAACACCACTGGCAACGACTGCAGCCCCAGGGCGCGGTCGCCCTCCACGCTCTTGAAATCGTTCACCACGGCGATGCCCAGGCCCGCCAGGGAGTAGGCGAGGGTCAGCAGGGCGGTGGTCCAGGTGAGGTGGCCGAACAGGGCCTGGCCGGCCCACCAGGGCAGGGCGATGTAGCTGGCCCCCAGGGCGTAGTTGCCCAGCCAACCGTTCTGCTTGAGCTTGAGCGGCGGGGCGGAATAGATGAAGCTCACGAAGGAGCCCCCCAGGGCCAGCAGCAGCAACACCGGGGTGGTGTGTCCGGCCCAGAGGTCGAGGCCGTAGGCCACCGCCAGACCGGCCAGCAGCAGCACCCAGATCTGTGCTTTCACCTGCCAGAGGGGAATGGCACCGGAGGGGATGGGCCGGTAGGGCTCGTTGATCGCGTCGATCTCGCGGTCGTAGTAGTCGTTGATCGTCTGCGTGTAGCCCGCCAGCAGCGGGCCGCTCATCAGCATGCAGGCGA
>BJHC01000260.1 GCA_014191535.1 Cyanobium sp.
CCGCCAGCAGGCTGTTGGCGTCGGGGGGCAGGTAGACGCGCACCACGTCGCCGCTTTTGTTGCCCGCTAGGTCGATGAAGCCCGGGTCCTGGTGGGTGAAGCCGTTGTGGTCCTGCCGCCAGACGGTGCTGGAGATCAGGCAGGTCCAGGGGGCGATCGAGGCGCGCCAGGGGGCGTGGTGCTGGCAGCTCTCCAGCCATTTGGCGTGCTGGTTGAACATTGAGGCGATCACATGGGCGAACGCCTCGTAGGTGTGGAACAGCCCATAGCGACCGGTGAGGAGATAACCCTCGAGCATCCCCACCAGGGTGTGTTCGCTGAGCATCTCCACCACGCGGCCGCTGCGGCCCAGGGCGCCGCCGTCACTGTCTTCGGGCAGCAGCTCCTCCATCCACACCTTGGGGCTCTGGTCGTAGATGGCCTGCAGCCGGTTGGAGGCGGTCTCATCGGGGCCGAACACCCGCAGGCTGTTGGGGTTGAGGCCGATGGCATCCCGCAACAGCTCCCCGAGGGGGGCGGTGTTTTCGTGCTCCACCGTGCCCGGCGCTGGCACCGCCACGGCGTAGCGGCTGCTCTGCGGCAGGGTGAGCTTGCGCCGCAGCAGGCCGCCGTTGGCGTGGGGATTGGAGCCCATGCGCCGCGGGCCCTGGGGTGAGAGGGCCTGCAGTTCGGGCAGCAGCCGGCCTTCAGGGCTGAACAGCTCCTCCGGGCCGTAGCTGCGCAGCCAGGCCTCCAGCTGCTGCAGTTGGGCCGGATCGCCCTTGGGGTTGGGCAGGGGCACCTGATGGGCCCGCCAGGACCCTTCCAGCCGGTGGCCGTTGAGGGCAGTCGGGCCCGTCCAGCCCTTGGGGGAGCGCAGCACCAGCATCGGCCAGATGGGCCGTTCCGCCTGATCGGCGCTGCGGCTGCGGGCGTCGCGGCGGATCTGTTGAATGCGGCCGATGGCCTGGTCCATGGCGTCGGCCATGGCCTGGTGCATGGCCATCGGTTCGTGCCCCTCCACGAACAGGGGCTCCCAGCCGTAGCCGCGCAGCAGGCTGGCCAGCTCGTCGCGGGGGATGCGGGCCAGCAGGGTGGGGTTGGCGATCTTGTAGCCGTTGAGGTGCAGCACCGGCAGCACGGCGCCGTCGCTCACCGGGTTGAGGAATTTGTTGATGTGCCAGCTGGTGGCCAGGGGCCCGGTTTCCGCTTCGCCATCCCCCACGCAGGCCAGGGCGATCAGCTCTGGGTTGTCGAACACCGCCCCGCAGGCGTGGGACAGCACGTAGCCCAGTTCGCCCCCTTCATGGATCGAGCCGGGGGTTTCGGGGGTGCAGTGGCTGCCGATGTGGCCGGGAAACGAAAACTGCTTGAAGAAGCGCCGCATCCCCACGGCGTCCTGGGATTTGTCTGGATAGATGGCGCTGTAGGAGCCATCCAGATAGGTGGGCCCCAGCACCCCCGGGGCGCCATGGCCCGGGCCCGAGAGGTAAATCATGTCCAGGTCGTGGGCCTGGATCACCCGGTTGGCGTGGGCCCAGATGAACGCCTGGCCTGGGCTCGAGCCCCAGTGGCCCAGCAGGCGGTTCTTGATGGGTTCCGGCCGCAGCGGCTCCCGCAGGAGCGGGTTGTCCTGCAGGTAGATCATCCCCACCGCCAGGTAGTTGGCGGCCCGCCACCAGCGGTGCAGCAACTCCAGGCTGACGGCCATGGCGCGGGGAGCCTCAGGCATCTCTGGCCGGAAGGTAGCCGTGGTCACAGGCGGTGACCCCCCGGGGCGAGACTCTCGTGCTGAATCCCCCACGCCCCCCATGCCCGAGATCGGCGCCCATCAGCTCGAGGTGGCCGAAACCCTGATCAACGTGGGCCGCTTCCTGATCATCTTTGTGGCGGCGCGCGTGTTGGCGGAGCTGCTGGTGCGCTGGCAGCTGCCCACGATCCTGGGGGAGCTGGTGGCGGGCGTGATCATCGGCGCCTCGGGCCTGCACCTGATCGTGCCGCCCGAAACCCAAGCGGCCGTCAGCCAGGGGCTGCTGGGGTTGTTGGGGTCTCTGGCGGATGTGCCGCCCGATGCGGTGGGGGAGCTCTACGCGGAGAGTTTCCCCAGCCTGCAGACCGTGGCCACCCTGGGCCTGTTTGCCCTGCTGTTCCTCACAGGCCTGGAGAGCGAGCTGGATGAACTGGTGGCGGTGGGGGCCCAGGCCACCACGGTGGCGGTGGCGGGGGTGGCCCTGCCCTTCGCCCTGGGCACCGCCGGCCTGATGGCCCTGTTCCACGTGGACGTGATCCCGGCGGTGTTCGCCGGTGCCTCGATGACCGCCACCAGCATCGGCATCACCGCCAGCGTGTTTGGCGAGCTCAAGATGCTGCGCTCGCGCGAAGGCCAGATCGTGATCGGTGCCGCCGTGCTCGACGACATCCTCGGCATCGTGATCCTGGCGGTGGTGGTGAGCCTGGCGGGGGGCGGCAGCCTGGAGGTCGGCCCGATCCTGAAGCTGGTGGCCGCGGCGGTGGTGTTCGTGGTGGCGGCCATTGGCCTCAGCCGCAGTGCCGCCCCGGCCTTCGATTGGCTGCTGGATCGGCTCAAGGCCCCGGGCGAGGTGATCGTGGCCTCGTTTGTGGTGCTCACCCTCTGCTGCTTTGCCGCCACCGCCATCGGCCTGGAGGCGGCCCTGGGGGCCTTCGCCGCCGGCCTGATCCTCAGCAACTCCCGCCACTGCCACGCCATCGAAACGGCGG
>BJHC01000261.1 GCA_014191535.1 Cyanobium sp.
CCGGCGCCGCGCAGGGTGAGGCTGACCCCATGGCGGGCGCAGCCGGACGCCACCTGCAGCACCTGCTCGGTGCTCTCGGCCCGCACCCCCAGCTGGGGCCCCAACCCCTGCAGCAGGGGCTGCAGCACCGGCGAATACACAAACCCATCAGCCGCCAGGCCCGCCAACGCACCCGCGCCGCGCAACGGCTCCAGCCCTGCGGCCCGCAGGTCCGCCGCCAGGGCCTCCAACTGTGCGGGATCAGCGACAGCCGGCAGGGGGCCCGGCAGGGCCTGGGGCAGATGCGATCCCATCGGCGACAGCGCAGCAGCGCTCAGCGTGCGCCCAGGCTGGCAAGAACGGGATCCACCTGCTCACTCTGCGGCGGCTCCAGCCAGGCCCCAGCCCGCAGCACCCGCCGCCGGGGGGGACGCGCCATCAGCGCACTCCAGCTGCCGGCGTTGGTGATCAGCAGATCCGCCGGGGCACCGGGGCGCACCACCCCATCCCAGGCCAGGCCCAACATCCGTGCCGGCACCGTGGTGCACGGCATCAACCCCTGGCCGGTCCACAGGGTGCTGTGGGCGGCGCGGTGGCTGAGCCGGATCAATTCCAAGGGGTCGAAATCACCGGCGGGATACCAGGGGTCTTGGACGTTGTCGGCCCCAAGGGCCACCGGCACCCCGGCCCGCTGCAGGGCGCGCACGGGTGCCAACGGCCGCTCCGGGGTGGTGAGCCCACCGCGGCGGCCCAACAGCCAGAAATTGGTGGTGGGCAGGGTGACCACCGACAGCTCCAGGGCCGCCAGCCGCTCCGCCAGGCGCCGCTGCGGCTCCGGCCGCAACAGGCCCATGCTGCTGGCGTGGCTGCAGGTGATCGGCACCGGCGGGCGCCCCTGCTCCAACAGCTCCACCAACAAACGCAGGCCATGGGCCGGGGCCGTGGCGGCCTCATCCACGTGCAGGTCGACGCCGCAGCCCAGCTCAGCCGCCAACCGCAACAGCCCCTGCAGCGCAGGGCGGTCGCCCCGATCGCGGGGGTAGGGCGGCCCGAGCACTCCCCCCAGCAACCCGGAGGCCGCCGCCACCCGCCGCGCCAGGGCCAAGCCCTCGGGCGTCTGCCAGCACTGCAGCGGAGCCAGGGCCACCAGTTGCAGCTCCACCCGGCCGCGCCAGCGCTGCTGCAGGGCCAGCAGGGCCTCCCAGCTGGGCTGGGCACAGGGGCCACCGCTGTCCACATGGCTGCGCAGGGCCCGCAGGCCATAGCGCCAGGCCAACTCCAGGGCCCGCTCCCCCCGCTCCAACACCTGGGCCAGGGTGCGCTGCTGCCCCTCCCGCAGGTTGAGGGCCAGGGCGGCCGCCATGGTGCCGTCGCGGTTGGGGAAGGCCGGCCAGCTGAAGGCCTTATCGAGATGCACGTGGGGATCCACCGGCGGCGTGATCGCCAGCGGGAGGGGGTCCACCGCCCCGGGCTTGGCGGGGTGGGGCGTGATCGCCGCGATGCGGCCGTCCGACAGCTGCAGCCGCACGGCCACCAAGCCATCGGCATCGCCGCAGCCGAGCTCCCGCAGGCCGGGGTCCAGCAGGGCCCTCGGCAGCCGCAGGCTGAGTTGGCTGGGGCCCGCCGCCGCCATCAGGAGGGCTCGGCCGCCGACTCCGTTCCGGTCTGCAGCACCACCAGCTGTCCCGCCCCGGCCAGGGTCACGGCCCGGTACCGGGGAACCGTGAGGCCCGGCATCAGATCCATACCGCCGATGCGGGTGGTGTAGATGCTGAACAGGCCGAGGTTGTAGCGGCGGCTGGAGGCGGCCGCCAGGCGGCCCAGGGCCTGGCGCTGGCTGCGCACCAGCTGCGGACAGTTGTGCACCACCAACCGCGCCATCAGCGGCATCCCATCGCTGCGGCAGAGCTCATCGCTGGCCAACTCCGCCAGGTAGTCCCCCGCGAAGGCTTCAAAGTCACGCTCCCCCGGATTGGTGGCCACCAGCAATCCACCCAGCAGCACAGCTGTGAGGCCCCAGCGCCATCGCCCTTCAACTGCTGGGGAAGCCATCAATCGCCGCAACACTGCTTGGTAAGATCGCTGGGCCCTGGCGGGCGTAGCCAAGTGGTTAAGGCAGCGGATTGTGATTCCGCCATTCGGGGGTTCAAGTCCCCTCGTCCGCCCCTTTTTACTCCGGTTTGATCCGCTTTTCAGCAAAGCTGTTGCCGTTCAGGCCACAGCAACACCTGGATTGTGTGATTCCGGATTCACAGCGCGGTGTCCGGCAGCGCAGGCCCAGCCGCCGCCAACACCGCCGCCAGCAGGGCTTCCCCCCCCTGCCGCACTGGATCCACCACCGCCAGGCCAGTGGAATCCGCCACGGCCTGCGTGGCAGCGGCGGCCGGCTCGGCCTCCAGCAGGGCGGTGTTGAGGGCGATGGCCCGCACCCGCGGCCGCAGCCCATCCGGCCGCCCCAAGGCGGCCAGGGCTTCGCAGGCGGCGATCAACTCCGGCAACGGCGGGATCGCCACCGGCACGGCCCCTGGCCTGGTGCGCACATGGCTCTGACCAGCACGGTGCACCAACAGCAGGTCCGTGGGCTGGCTGCCGCGCAGTAACGGCAGCGTGGCGGTGGAGCCGGGATGGGCCAAAGACCCCTGCCCCTCCACCAACACCAGGGCATCGGGCCCCGCCCCCTCAGCCCCCCGCAGCACCGCCGCCCCCACCGCGCCGGCGGCGTAATCCACCC
>BJHC01000262.1 GCA_014191535.1 Cyanobium sp.
GGTGTCCCCCTGGGGGGCATGCAGCACGTAGTGCACCCCCTCCATCGAGGCGGCGATGCGCATGGCCCCCACGTGGGGCGGGCCTTCATAGGTCCAGAGGGTGAGTTCCATCAGGCAAAGCTCAGGGCGGCGCGGCGACGCAGGGGACGGGCAAACAGCTCCGCCAGGTCCGCCGCCTGGTCGATGCCGTGGATGGGGCTGAACACCAACTCGATCGACCACTTGGTGGCCATGCCCTCGGCCTCCAGGGGGTTGGCCAGCCCCAGGCCGCAGACCACCAGATCGGGCCGCTGGGCGCGCACCCGCAGCAGCTGGTTCTCTACGTGCTGGCCTTCACTGATCTGGGTGCCGGCGGGCAGGAGCGCCAACTCCTCGGCCATCACCTGACGATCGAGATACGGGGTGCCCACCTCCACCAGCTCCATGCCGCATTCGCGGCTCAGGAAGCGGGCCAGGGGGATCTCCAGCTGGGAATCGGGCAGCAGGAAGAGCCGTTTGCCCTCCAACGTCTGCCGGAGGGGAGCCAAGGCCCGCCGGCCCCGCTCCACCAACGGATCGAGCAGCTCCGCCACCCGCTCGGGGGCCACCCCGAAGGCGGCGGCGGCGGCGGCCATCCAGGCGTGGCTGCCCTCCACCCCAAAGGGATAGGGGGCGCGGATCAGGCTGGCGCCGCGGTCGATCAGGGCCCGGGCGGTGCCGCTCAGGAACGGCTGAGCCAGCAGCAGCTGGGTGCCAGGGCCCACGCTGGGCAGCTCGGTGGAGCGCCGCGGCGGCAGGCTCACCACCCGCTCGATGCCCAGGCGCTGGAACAGGCCCACCAGCCGATCCTCCACCGCATCGGCGAGGGTGCCGACGATCAGCAGCTGCCGCTCCTCCCCCTTGGGCATCAGCGGAATCAACGCCTGCAGGGCGCCGTCCTCCCCCTGGGTGAAGGTGGTTTCAATGCCACTGCCGCTGTAGTTGAGCACCCGCACCTGGCCGCCGTGCTGGCGGTTGAGGCGCTCGGCGGCCTTGGCCAGATCGAGCTTGATCACCTCGCTGGGGCAGCTGCCCACCAGGAACAGGGTGCGGATCTCGGGGCGACGCTGCAGCAGCTGGGCCACCAGGCGATCCAGCTCCTCATTGGCATCCGCCAGACCGGCCAGGTCGCGCTCCCCGAGGATCGCGGTGCCGAAGCGGGGCTCGGCGAAGATCATCACGCCGGCGGCGCTCTGGATCAGATGGGCGCAGGTGCGCGAGCCCACCACCAGGAAGAAGGCATCGGGCATGCGCCGATGCAGCCACACGATTGAGGTGAGTCCGCAGAACACCTCCCGCTGACCGCTCTCCCGCAACGGGGCCGGCAGCTCTGGAGCAAGGGTGGTGGCCAAGGTCGGCCTCCTGACACGCGGCACATCCCTCGCTAGCGCCGGCAACAGGTCGCCGCCAACACTGTCCAGATTGCTGTTAGGAACCGGGCTGACGGCGTGTGCGAACCCGCACAGGCCGCCCTAGCTGCCGGGCAGGTTGCGCAGGGCCTCCTCCAGGCCGATCACCACCAGCAACTCCCCCTCCTCCAGCACATGGGAGGCGGGCGGGTTCACCTGCAGCTGACCCACGGGGCCCGCCGCCAGCACGTTGACGTTGTAGTGCTTGCGCAGGTTGAGGTCGCGCAGGGTGTGGCCCACGAAGGCCTGGGGCACCTTGATCTCCTCGATGCAGCTGCGGTCGTCGAGCCGCAGTTGCTCCAGCAGGTTGGGGCGCACCAGCTCGGTGCCCAGCCGCCGGCCCATCATCTTGGAGGGGAACACCACCCGATCGGCGCCCACCCGCTGCAGCATCTTCACGTGCAGGTCGCTGGTGGCGCGGGCGATCACCTGCTTCACGCGGGAGCCGGGGGCGTCCTTGCAGATCAGGGTGGCGGTGATGCTGGCCTCGATCGGCTCGCTCATGGCCACCACCACGGTCTCCAGGTCGAGCACGCCGGCGGCCCGCAGGGCCTCCTCATCGGTGCAGTCCACCACCCGCGCCTCGATGGCGGGATCGATCTGGCGCAGTTCATCGATGGCGCGCTGGCTGTTGTCCACCGCCAGCACCTCGGCCCCGGCGCGCAACAGCTCGGCGCACACGGAGGAGCCGAAGCGCCCCACGCCAATCACGGCAAAGCCGCCGCGGCCGGAACCGGCTTCACCACTCCACTGCCACCACTGCGTCATCGCCTTGCTCCTGAACCGCTCTGGCTGGGGAGAACCGTTCTAAACGTAGAGGTCTTCGCGGGGATAGCCCACACGGGCCTGGGGGCGGTTGCCATAGAGGGCCGACAGCAGCAGCAGGATGCCGATCCGCCCCACGAACATGCCCACCATCAGCACCAGCTGGCCCCAGCGGTTGAGGTTGGCGGTGACCCCCACATCCAGGCCCACGGTGCCGAAGGCCGACACACAGGTGAACAACTTCTCCAGGAAGCTGTAGCTCTGGTGGCCCGGCAAGCCCTCCGCCGTGGGGCCGATCCCCAGCAGCAGGGCCATCAACACCACGAACAACACCGACGCCAGGGTGACCCCCACGGCGCGCAGCACCGTGGAATCGGGAATCTGACGGCGATGCAGCAGCACATCGCCGCGGCCCTGAAGGGTGGAGCGGGTGGCGCCCATCAGGATGGCGAAGGTGGTGGTCTTGATGCCGCCGCCGGTGCCGCCGGGGCTGGCGCCGA
>BJHC01000263.1 GCA_014191535.1 Cyanobium sp.
GGTGGTCGTGCACCATCTGATAAGCCAGATCGGCGTGCAGCCCTTTGTCGCTCAAGCGATCGCGCGGCATCTGCCCGGGCAGCTGATGGAGTCCCAACCGGTGGCCCAGCCGTGCGCTCAGGTCGAGCTGGGGGGAACGTTGACGACCCTTCACAGCAACACACTCCAGCAAGACCGCAGGCTAGGGGCGTTGGCCGGGTGGGTCATGGATGGGCCCACTGCAGGGGGAATGGGGTGGGCCGCGGTGTGAGGAGTGCGGCCCAGTGCTACGCCATAGAACCAACCGGGCGGTGAGGACCAGGTCCCGGCGGTGGGCGAGCACCGCTCGGTCATGGCTCAGCTGGTGCTGGCCTGTCAAGGAGGTTGATCGATGGTTGAGTCCCCTCAGCAGATGGGATGGCTGGCCTGGGCCAGGCCGTCTTGGTCCAGGGAGGTTTCCAGCAGATAGGCCGCCAGGTTGCTGAGCGAGCGGCCCTCCAGATCGCTGCGTTGCTGCAGGGCTGAGAAGGCGTGGTGCGGCACGGTGATGGTGATGCGACGTGGCCTGCGGAAGACCAGCGTCCGTGGTGCTGTCGAGAGCGCCATGGCGACATTCCCTGGGGTGATGTCTCAGTGTTGTGCAGCCCCCATGCAGCTGAATAGATCCCATTCAGGGCTGCCCCATCCAGGGGTCCCAGTGGTGGGTATGCCCTGGGAAACAACGCGACACGGTTGGTGGTGATGCCCCCTGGTGCTGTGGGTTCCATTGCTCCGCCGACCTGTTTGGTGGTGGCCGATCACCAGATTTGTGGGCAGGCCGTTGGTGGCTTGCTCAGCGAGCAATTCGGGTTGGAGCTGGTGGCGGTCTGCCCCTCCGTGGGCGAGGCCCTGGGGTTGATGAAGCGGTCATCGCCCCCCGCGCTGCTCCTGCTGGATGTGTTTCAGCCTGGGCAGCGTTGGCAGGAGGCTGCGCTGGCCCTGCGGGAGTTGAACCCCAATGGCCGTTTGATCTTGCTCACGGCGCCAGGGGAGCCCTGTGTGCCGCCGGCGCCGATCGTTCCGATCCTGCTGGGGGTGGTGGAGAAGTCACGCCCCTGGGACGACCTGCTGGAGCTGGTGAGCCGCTGGCAGCAGCAGCACCCCTCCCCTGACCAGCGGCGGTTCGCCAATGCGCTGGTGCAACTGGATCGCCTCTCTCCGCGTGAGCGGCTGGTGTTTCACGCCGTGGGCAAAGGGATGCAGAACAAAGAGATCGCCAAACAGATGGCGTTGTGCCTGAACACCGTGGAGACCTACCGCAAAACCATCAGCGCCAAGCTCGGGCTCAGCGGCGTTGAACTGGTGAGAGCCGCCGCGCTGCACCGTTGCACCGCGGCTCCCCTGCACCCATCGCTGCCCGCCGGTTGGGCTGGATGCTGATGCCCCGCCACAGGCCGCATCAGGGCACGGGCACCAGCGTGGAGGGGGAGCTGTCCGTGGGGCGCTGGGGCCCCATGGGCAGCAGTCGCGGCTGGCCGCCGCTTGCCTTGAGGGCCTGGCGCAGGTCGATGGTCTTCACCTGCGGATCGCCATAGGTGCGCCAGCTGAAGCGCAGATTGTTGAGGTCAGACACGCTGGTCCAGGTGGTGTAGTCGGCGTCGGACTCGGACGTTCCCTTGGGCGGTTGGGTGACGCCGTAGGGGATGTCGAAGTTGTTGAGGATGTGGAACAGGTTGAACGCCGCCTGGTTGGCGTTGGCGGGCTGCGCCGCCCCCTGGGTGAAGTACACCATGCGCACAAAACGCGACGGGGGCGTGAAGTCCCCGGGGAGGCCGATGCCACCGGCCCCCATGCCGAAGGGCCTGAGGGTGATCTGGCCCGCCCCCGGGGCGCCGATGGTTTTGGGGGCCGGGTAGGCCTGCATCAACGTCACGTAGTTGTTGAGGTTGGTGAGGTGCCAATCAAAGGTGGGCGCATTGGTGAGCACGCGGGTGGGGTTGTCGTGCACCACCAGGCGGCCGCCCCGGGGCTCGATCACGATGCTGCGGCCGGCGGCGTCCTGCACTTTGATGTGCAGATCGGGAACGATGCCGATTAGGTCAATCACCTGGGGGGTGAGGTCGATGGAGCCGATCTGGGCTTTCACCTCCTCGGTGGTGGCGAAATTGGCGAGGATCCAGGCGGAGATCTGCGCGGGGGCCAGGATGCGGCCGGAGCGGGCCTGGGCCGCGGGGGTGTATTGGGCGTAGCCGGGGAAATAGAACAGCCCCACGTTGAGGCCCTTTTCATTGAGGCCATCGATCACCATGTCGCTGTGGGTGGCGGCGGTGGCCCCCACGAAGCCGTAACGGCTGCGATAGCGCAGGGGGGCGCCGCTGGTGCTGGTGCCGCTGAAACGGCTGCCCGCTGGCCAGATGGCGATCTGGGAATCCAGCGGTTGCCCGAATTCGAGGGTGCGCCCCACCACCACCGAGCCATCGGCGGCGGTCAGGGCCCCGCCGGTGCAGGCCTCGGCGCGATGGGGAACGCCGCTGATCCCAAGAACAGCCAGGGTGAGGCCGGCTGTGAGGCTGGTGGAGAGGCGACGCAGCATGGGGCGGGGCCGGGGAGAGGGGGTGTTGTTGCTGTTGTAGGTCGGCCGGCCAGTGGCGTCAGCGGCGCACTGTTGCCAAGGTGAAGCCAGTCAGGGTTGAGCCATGCGCCGTTGGTTGTTTGCCGCCGCCTTGGTGTG
>BJHC01000264.1 GCA_014191535.1 Cyanobium sp.
CGCCGCTCACCGCACCACCGGCGCCGGTGGGCCCGCCACCGCTGCCCTGATCGCTCAGGCCGGCCGGCGATCGAGCACCGCCGCGAAGAAGCCGTCGCCAGCCCCTTCCAGTTCGCCAGGCCAGCTCTGCCACTGCTGCACCAACAGCGCATCGTGCCGTTCGGCACTGAAGGCCTCCACCAGCTCGACGTTCTCGCGGGGATGCACCGTGCACGTGGCATACACCAGCCGACCGCCGGGCTTGAGCAACGGCCAGAGCCCCTCCAGCAGCTGCCGTTGCAGCAGCACCAGTGCGTCGATCGCGGCAGGATCGATACGCCAACGCGCATCGGCATGGCGCGCCAGGGTGCCCAGCCCCGAGCAGGGGGCATCCACCAAAATGCGATCGAACTGGCCCAGCAGCTCCGGGTGCTGGGTCGCCAGGGTGGCGGCATCCCCACAGGTGGTGCGGATGCTGTTCAGGCCCAACCGCTCGGCGTTGCGCTCCACCCGCCGCAACCGGGCTTCGGCGCGGTCCAGGGCCAGCACGGTGCCCTGGTCATCGATCAGCTCCGCCAGGTGGGTGCTCTTGCCGCCGGGGGCGGCGCAGGCATCCAGGATCTGCTCGCCGGGCTGGGGATCCAGCAGCGGTGCGATGCGCTGGGCGGTGCGGTCCTGCACACACCAGTGGCCGGCGTCGTAGCCCGGCAACTGGCGCAGATCACCGCTGCGGCCGCCCAGGGTGAGCCCCTGGGGCAGGCCAGGGATCAGCGACGCTTCCACCCCCACCTCCGCCAGCGCCTGCTGCACCCCCGCAACGGTGGCGACGCGGCGGTTGACCCGCAGGTCGAGGCTGGGGGGGGCATTGCAGGCCTGGCCGAAGGCCTCCGCCCGCGCCGGCGGCAACCAGCGCAGCAGATCCTGGGCCAACCAATCCGGCAGCGACTGACGCAGGGCCAGTGCACTGGCGGGATCCGTGGCGGAGCCGACGGCGACGGGCAGCGTCTGGCCGCTGTCGCGGGCGCGCAGGAAGGCCCGCAGCAGGCCGTTCACCACCGGAGCCAGGCGCGCCAGGCCATCGGCCTTGGCCAACTCCACCGTGGTGTTGACAGCGGCGGAGGCGGGGATGCGGTCGCTGTGGAGCAGCTGATAGAGGCCCAGGTGCAACAGCCAGCGCAGCTTGGGGGGCTGGCGTTCGGCCGGCAGCTTGCCGAGCTGATCCAGCCAGGCATCCAGCAAGCGGCGCTGGCGGATGGCCCCGTAGGCCAACTCCGTGGCCAGGGCGCGATCCGCGGCCGGCAGCGACGTGCGGCCCAACTCCCGCTCCAGGGCCCCATCGGCATAGGCCCCCGCCGCCACCGCCTGCAGCACCAGCCAGGCGCAACGCCGGGCCGCCAACCCCCGAGCCCCGTCGGGAGCGGCGGCATCGCTGGCGGCGGAAGGGGACGGCAACAGGCGCAACCGCGGCACTGCCCCACAACTAGCGCCCGGGGGGAAGCCAGCGGAACTGCCGCAAGGGCAGGCGTCCCGCCGCATCCACCGGAATCCCTTCGGCGAGCAGCAGCTCGCGCTGAATCCAATCGCTGCCCTCGCGGCTGGGGCTCATCGCAATGCGCCCCTGGGCATTGACCACCCGATGCCAGGGCACATCGCTGGGCAGGGGCAAGCGCCGCAAGGCCCAACCCACCTGGCGGGCGCAGCCGTAGGCGCCAATGAGCTCCGCGATCTGGCCATAGGTGGCCAGGCGCCCACTGGGGATGGCTGCCACCGCCTGCCAGACCCGCTGGTCAAACCCGGGCTGTTGGGGCGCCACAGCAACCAAGGGAATCGAGAGGAACGCTAAGGGGAGCCCACGATCCAGGACGATGGAAGGGAGGCCCTGCCGCTGCCATGCCCCTGCTGCCCCGACGCTTTGAGCGGCTCCAGGCCGTGCTCAACCGACGCATGGGCGATCTCACCGTGGTGCTGGAGGCGGTGGACAAGCCCCACAACCTCTCGGCGATCCTGCGCACCTGTGATGCCGTTGGGGTGCTGGAGGCCCACGTGGTGAGCCTGCCCGGGCGCCCCCGCACCTTCAACAAAACCGCCAAGGGCAGCCAGAAATGGGTGCCGCTGCTGCCTCACCCCAGCATCGAAAGCTGCCTGCAGGGCATCAAGGCGCGCGGCTTCCGCATCTTCGGCACGCATCTGGGGGTGAATGCCCGCGACTACCGCGACTGCGACTTCACGGGGCCCAGCTGCTTCCTGATGGGGGCCGAGAAATGGGGCATGAGCCCCGAAGCCCTGGCGATGGTGGATCAGCCGCTGTTCATCCCGATGACCGGCATGGTGCAGAGCCTGAACGTGAGCGTGGCGGCCGCCACGCTGCTGTTTGAAGCGCTGCGGCAACGGCAGCGGGCCGGACTGGTGCCCCAGCGGGGGGAGGGAATCCCCGGCGGCCCCGACGCCTACGGGCGGTTGCTGTTCGAATGGGCCTACCCGCAGGTGGCCGACTGGTGCCGCCGCCAGGGGCGCCCCTACCCCCCCCTCACCGAGGAAGGGGAGATCGCCGAAGACCTGCCCCGCACCCTCAAGCTGCGCTACTGAACGGTGCGGTGTGTCAGCGCTCCGAGCGACCGCTCTGGCCGCTGCCGCTGAGCCAGCTCTCCAGCCCTTCCCCCAGGAACGACAACCCCAGCACCAGCACGAACATGGCCACGCCGGGGTAG
>BJHC01000265.1 GCA_014191535.1 Cyanobium sp.
CGGGCCCACTGTTCCAGGGCATGCCGGATGTCGGCACCCGCCTCCAGGTGCAGGGGCAGCGCTCGCATCAACGGCTTCGTAGACGGGCAAACGGTAGACCGACGGGCCTGACCTCAGGCGCCCACCAGCTCTGAAGACACCCACTGGGCGATGCGCTGCTCGTGGCGCACCAACTGATAGCGGTTGAATTCCGAGGGTTCGTGGCGGTACAGCGTCTCCAGTGCCTGCAGGTCATCCCGCATGGACTGCAGCACGGGGTGGTTGTCGTTCAACGGCTACACAGGGAACCTTGAGCAAATCTTAAGCCCCCTGATCTCGCCAGTCTCGTGGGCTTGGAATTGCTTCGTGAAACGTTGCCCCCAACGTCAGCCCTTGGCTACAGCGTGGGTGGTTCGGGATGAGACCCATGGACGAAGCGTTTGCCGTTGTGGCCCACCCGCAGCTGTGGGTGGCGATCGGGGCGCTGCTGCTCCTGTGTGTGGTGCTGCTGTTGGAGCTCACGGCGGCCAGCCAGGTGTGGCGTCGGGGGGCCCAGCCATCCGGCGTCGAGGCCCCCCGCAAGCCGGAGCCCCCCAGCCAGGAGTCCTACGACTGGCTCTACGAATAGACCGAGCGGCTGATGGGGTGCTGGTGCGCCTCAGCCGTTGAGCAGCTCCGAACTGGTTCTGCAGCTTGGGCTGTTCCTGGTGTCGTTGTTGGCGAACCTGCTCTCTGCCCTGGCGGGCGGTGGGGCCGGTCTGGTGCAGCTTCCAGCGCTGATCCTGCTGGGGCTCCCCTTTCCGTTGGCGTTGGCGACCCACAAGCTGGCCAGCGTGGCCCTGGGCGTTGGCGCCACGGTGCGCCATCTGCGTGAAGACAGCCTGCAGCCTCGGCTGGTGGCCCTGATCCTGCTCAGTGGGTTGCCGGGGGTGTGGCTGGGGGCCCGCTGGGTGCTGCTGCTGCCCCAGCGCCTGGCGGTGCTGCTGCTGGGGTTGCTCACCATCGGCTTGGGGGCCTATTCCCTGGCTCGGCCCCAGCTGGGGGCCACGGCGCGGCCCCGTGTTCTGGATGGGCCTGCACAGCTGGTGGGCGGCCTGGGGCTGTTCGCCATTGGCGTGCTGAATGGCTCGCTCACATCCGGAACAGGGCTGTTCGTCACCCTGTGGCTGGTGCGCTGGTTTGGCCTGGACTACGGCCGGGCCGTGGCCTACACGCTGATCCTGGTGGGTCTGTTCTGGAATGGCACCGGTGCCCTCACCCTGGGCTGGAGTGGTCAGATCGCCTGGCGCTGGCTGCCGATGCTGCTGTTGGGATCCAGCGTGGGCGGTTACCTCGGCGCCCATCTGGCCCTGGCCAAGGGCAGTGCCGTGGTGAAACGCTGTTTCGAGATTCTCTGTTTGCTGATGGGCGCTTCCCTGTTGTTCAAGAGCCTCTGACAGCACCGATGCGGATCACGATCATCGGCAGTGGTTTCCTTGGATCAGCCCTGGCCCACCACTGGCGCCAACAGGGCCACCACCAGATCACCCTCACCACCACCAGCCCCGAACGGCTCGAGGTTCTGGAGACGCTGGCGCACCGGGCGGTGCTGCTCCGGGCCGGCGATCCCGAGGCCCTGTTGGCGGCCCTTGCCGACGCCGAGGTGGCGATTTTTTGCCAGGCGCCCACCGGTTCGCAGCAGGTGGATACCGACGCCTACCGCGCCACGTACATCGACCCCTTCACCACCCTTCAGGGGCTGCTGCCTCAACTGCCCCAGTTGGCTCAGATCGTTTACACCGGCAGTGGCTCCGTTTACGGCGATGCCGCTGGCGGGTGGGTGGATGAAGCGGTCGCCGTGCAGCCCCGGGATGGCCATGGGCAGGTGCTGTGGGAGGCCGAACAGCTGTTGCAGGCCTGCCGAAGCCCCCGTCGCCGGGTCTGTGTGCTGCGGCTTGGGGCGCTGTACGGCCCTGGGCGTGAGTTGATTCCCCGCCTCAGTCGCCTGGCGGGCACCACCCGCCCCGGGGCTGGTCAGGTGTACTGCAGCTGGTTGCACCGCGATGACGCCGTGGGCGCCATCAACGCTGCCGTGCAGGGCGGCTGGGATGACACGGTGAATGTGGTGGATGACGAGCCCTGCACGGTGGCCGATCTGATGGAACGGCTGGTGACGGCCACGGGCCTCGAGCCGGTGTGCTGGCAGGAGGATCAGCCCGTCACTCCGGCCATGGCGAACCGGCGGGTGAGCAATCGGCGGTTGCACGAGCTCGGCTATCGCCTGGCCCATCCCCGCATCGTGTTGCCCCGCCTCGTGAGCATCGATGACGCCCTGTTGGGATCGGTGAGCCAACGGGCGCTGGAGAGCCCGCGCCGGCGGGCCAACCACAACTTGCATCGCCAGGAGGAGAGCGTGCAGCGCTTCCTCAATGCTCTGCAGCCGGGCACCTATGTACGTCCCCATCGCCACCGGCGGGCGGAGCCGGGAGCCGGTTTTGAATGCTTTGTGGTGTTGCAGGGCAGCATCGGCCTGTTGGTGTTGCAGGCCGACGGCACGGTGATCCACACCCAGCGCCTGGATGCCGCTGGCCCTGTTCGCGGTGTGGAACTCGCCGAGGATCAGTTCCACACCCTGGTGGCCCTTTCCCGTGATGCGGTGCTGTTGGAGTTGAAACAGGGCCCCTACGAGCCCACCGCGGACAAGGATTTTCTGGCCCACTGTCCACT
>BJHC01000266.1 GCA_014191535.1 Cyanobium sp.
TATGGCCATGTGCCCGGTGGGGAGGCCCCCACGCTGGTGGTGGATCGCCTCACCCTGCAGCTGCGCTGGCCGGCGGATGCCATGCCGCAGCCAGCCCCTGCTGCAGCCCATGCGGTTGGCGCGCCTGTGCTGGGAGAGGGGGAGCCCATCCGCCTGTTTCTGCAGGGGGCCTGGCGCTCCGCCCAGCTGTGGCAGCGCGCGCAGCTGACGGCGGGTCAGCGGTTGGAGGGGCCGGCCCTGATTGCCGAGGCCACGGGCACGATCCTGTTGCCCCAGGGCTGGCGGGCCCGCTGCCTGGAGGGGGGGGAGTTGTTGCTGGAGCGCACGGCTGCCCCATTGGCAGGAGATGCAGGCTCACCCGAGCCGGCGCAGCCCGAGCCGTCAGCCCTGGATCCCATGGGCTTGGACGCGGTCGGGTTGGAGCTGTTCAGCCACCGCTTCACGGCCATCGCCGAGCAGATGGGCACGCGGCTGCAGCAGACCAGCGCCTCGGTGAACATCAAGGAGCGGTTGGATTTCTCCTGCGCCCTGTTTGATGCTGGTGGTGGCCTGGTGGCCAATGCACCGCATATTCCGGTGCATCTGGGCTCCATGGGCGAAAGCGTGAGGGCCCTGCTGGCGGCAGTGCAGCGCGGTGACCATCCACCGCTGGCCCCGGGGGATGCGGTGGTGTCCAACAACCCCTTCAACGGCGGCACCCATCTGCCGGACCTCACCGTGATCACCCCCGTGTTCGAGGCGGAGCATGTGCGGGCCTTTGTGGCCAGCCGCGGCCACCACGCCGATGTGGGTGGCGTCACCCCCGGTTCGATGCCGCCCCATAGCCGAACCATTGAGGAGGAGGGGCTGCTGTTCGACAACGTGCCGCTGGTGCGGGATGGCGCGCTGCTGGAGCCGTTGTGGCGTGAACGGCTCCAGCGGGGTCCCCATCCCGCCCGCAACCCCGACCAGCTGTTGGCGGATCTGCAGGCTCAGTTGGCCGCCAATCAGCTGGGGGTGGAGCGCCTGCAGGCGTTGATGGCGGCTGAGGGGCCTGCCGTGGTGCAGGGCGCCATGACCCAGGTGCAGGCCCATGCGGCCGAGGCGGTGCGGCGGGTGATCGATCGCCTGGACAACGGCCAGGCCACGGTGCTGATGGATGACGGCCTGGAGATTCGGGTGGCGGTGCGGGTGGATCGCCAGCACCGCTCGGCCTGCATCGATTTCAGCGGCACGGCCCCGCAGCAAGCCAACAACCGCAATGCCCCCCTGGCGATCACCAAGGCTGTGGTGCTTTACGTGTTCCGTTGTCTGGTGCGGGAGGCCATTCCCCTCAATGCCGGCTGCTTCGAACCGTTGGAGCTGGTGGTGCCCCTGGGCTGTCTGCTCAACCCCGAGCCACCGGCGGCGGTGGTGGCGGGCAATGTGGAAACCTCCCAGGCGGTGGCCAACGCCCTGTTCGCCGCCCTGGGGGTGATGGCGGCGGCCCAGGGCACGATGAACAACCTCAGCTTCGGCAATGGCCGCTGCCAGTACTACGAAACGATCTGCGGCGGCACCGGTGCCGGTGAGGGGTTCCATGGGGCTTCGGCGGTGCAGAGCCACATGACCAACTCGCGCCTCACCGACCCGGAAATCCTGGAGCAGCGGCTGCCGGTGCGCCTGGAGCGCTTTGCCATCCGCCGCGGCAGTGGTGGCGCCGGCCGCTGGCGTGGCGGCGATGGGGTGGTGCGGGAGCTGCGGGCCCTGGAACCCCTCACCCTGTCGTTGCTCACCGGCAGCCGCCAGGTGCCCCCCTTCGGGCTGGCGGGCGGCGCGGATGGGGCCTGCGGTGCCAACAGCCTGGTGCGGGCCAGCGGCGAGCAGCAGGAGCTGGAGGGGTGTGCCCTGGTGGAGCTGCAACCCGGCGACCGGGTCTGCGTTGCCACCCCTGGCGGCGGCGGCTTCGGGGCGCCATGAGGATCCGAACATTCGCTGCCCTGCTGCTGGCCCTGCCGGCGGCGGCCCAGGGGGCGCCAGGCCCCAACCTGTTGCAGGAGCAGGCGCAGCGGTTCCAGCCCATTCCCTCCAGCGGCGGCATCGTGGCGGCCCAGGAGGCACGGGCGGCTCAAGTGGGTGCTGCCGTGCTGCGCCGCGGCGGCAATGCGGTGGATGCGGCGGTGGCCAGCGCCTTTGCCCTGGCGGTGACCCTGCCCCAGGCGGGCAACCTCGGCGGGGGTGGGTTTCTGGTGCTCTGGCTGCCCCGCTCCGGGCGGATCAGCACCTGCCCGGCGGCGGCGCGGGCAACCTCGCCCCCGGAAGCCATCGCCATCGGCCGCGGCGAGGCGGTGGCCCTCAATTTCCGTGAAACCGCCCCCCAGGCTGCTCGCTCCGATCTGTTTCTCAACCCCGATGGCAGCGTCAACCGCGAGCGGGCCCTGCGCAGCCTGCTGAGCACCGCCGTGCCCGGCAGCGTGGCGGGGCTCCTCCAGGTGCAGCAGCGCTACGGCTGTCTCCCCCGGGCGGAGGTGCTGGCCCCGGCCATCACCCTGGCGGAGCAGGGCTTTCCGGTGGGGGCTGAATTGAGTGCGTCCCTGGCGGCGGCGGCGCCCCTGTTGAAGGCCGACCCCACCAGTGCCCGCCTGTTCTTCAAGGCCGATGGCCGGCCCTACCGCCCCGGCGAGTTGCTGCGCCAGCCGCA
>BJHC01000267.1 GCA_014191535.1 Cyanobium sp.
TCTACGTCGACGAGGTCGACAACCCCTACAGCACCCCCGCCGATCGGCCCTTCCTGTGGAGCCGCGGCCGGCAGGTGGGGGGCAAGAGCCTCACCTGGGGCGGCATCACCCTGCGGCTCTCGGATTTTGAATTTGCAGCGGCGGAGCGCGATGGCCATGGCCACAGCTGGCCGATCCGCCACGCCGACCTCGACCCCTGGTACAGCCAGCTGGAGACCCTGCTGCAGGTGCATGGCCAGCGTGATGGCCTGCCCCAGCTACCCGACGGCCACTACCAGCCGGCCCTGCCGCTCACCCCTGGCGAGGAGCACCTGCAGCGCTGCATCGCCCGCGATCTCGATCTGCCCCTGATCCCCTCGCGGGGCTTCCGGTTGCGGCGGCCCGCTGAGGGCCCTTGGCCGCGCTCCTGCTCCCAGGGGGGAGCCCTGGCGGCGGCCCTGGCCACGGGCAGGGTGCAGCTGCGCAGCCAGGCCGTCGTCAGCCATGTGCTCGTGGATGGGCGCACAGGCCGCGCCAGCGGGGTGGAACTGGTGGATGCCTCCGGGGGGCCGGAGCGCCATCGGCGCCAGGTGGAGCGCGCCGAGCTGGTGGTGCTGTGCGCCTCCACGATCGAAAGCCTGCGGCTGTTGCTGAACTCGCAACGGCAGGGGGGCCTGGAGGAGGTGAGCGGGCTGCTGGGGCAGGGGTTGATGGATCACATCTCCGCCAGCAGCTTCTTTGCCCTGCCGCCGCAAGCGGACCCGGGAGCCACGGAGCTATCGGGGGCGGGCAGCTGCTTCATCCCCAACACGGTGAACCTGGGGAATGGATCCGGCCCGGAGCCGGCCACCGACTTCCGGCGCGGCTACGGACTGTGGTGCGGTGTGCAGCGCTTCGATCCACCGGGGCCGCTGAAGCGACAGCGCCAGGCGGCGGTGGGGTTCCTGATCGGCCACGGCGAGGTGCTGAGCCAACCCCACAACCGCGTCAGCCTGGATCCGCAGCGCTGCGACGCCTGGGGCATTCCCATCGCCCACATCGACTGCCACTGGGGCGACAACGAACAACGCCTGGTGGCCCACATGCAGGCGCGCATGCAGGCGGTGGTGGCCAGCGCCGGCGGCGAGATCAAGCCGTTGGAGGAGCTGTTCGTGTTGCCGCTGCTGGAGCCCCTGGTGCGCAACAGCGCCGCCCTGGCCCCCGGTGCCGCCCCCCCCGGCTACTACATCCACGAACTGGGGGGTGCCCCCATGGGCAGCAGCGAGGCCACCGGCGTGCTCAACCCCTGGAACCAGCTCTGGCGCACCCCCAACCTGCTGGTCACCGATGGCAGCTGCTGGCCCAGCGCCGGCTGGCAGAGCCCCACGCTCACCGAAATGGCCATCACCTGGCGGGCCTGTGACCACGCCGCCCGGGCCCTGAAACGCGGTGAGCTTTAGCTGACGCAACCCCAGATTTGGTGTCAACCACCACATCCAGAGCCAGGGATGGAGCGCACACTGTGCAGGCGACCTTTCACGGGTCGGGCAAGGGAGAAACACCAAGCGGGGGTTCGGCACTCCCGCTTTTTTGTGTTCACTTAAGGGCGCTCACTCGCCGGCGCTCACTCGCCGGTCTTCATGAACAGACCATTGAGGTAGTGCTGGGCCACGCAGCGATCGCTGCAGCCGTTTTGGAACAGGAAGCCAGCCAGGGCTGAGGTGATCACGCGGTACTGGTCCCAGTCGGGGCGGCTGCTCAGGAACGCGCGCATGCCGTCAAACAGGGCCTCGGGCACCTCGGCTTCCAGGCTGATGCGTGGGGCCCCCTGGGGCTGTTGCTGGAGCTGCGGCTGTTGCTGGAACTGGGGCAGCGGCTCGCACTCGAGCTGCGCTGGGGGCGCCACCTGGTCTTGCTGTTGGAGGCAGCGCTGGAGGTGATCCCTGGCGTGGCTCTGATCCAGCGGCTGCTGGGTTTTCAGATCCAGGGCGTCGTGGTCCAAGCGTGCTTCTCCGTCGCGATGGGGCCAGCAAACCCCGGCGAGTCGGGTGCCGTCAACGCGGGCTCAACAGCTCAAAACCATCCTGAAACAGCATGAGACTGATACGGGTGCAATGGATCTCAGCGACGAGTTCTTGAGGCTTACTGCCCCGAATAGCAGCGGTGTGAGGCCTGTCAAGTTCAATTCGAACCCAGACGTCAAATCCCCAGAAACGCCGCAATGGGGACCCAGCACGCCCCTGCCCCTGTGGAAAACACCGCCGCCCGCTGGGGAAAACGGCCAAGATTTGGGGATTGCCGTTTTCGATTAGCAGGGCTTATGCCTGCGGGTCTCGTGCGACAAAGGCGAGCCCGAGACAGATGAGCGGCTGAAATGCCTCAGATGTCTTCGGATTTGTCCCGCGGTTTGTAAAGGGTGCGCGGACCGAGCGGGTGATCGGCGTGGGGATAGGGCGCATGGCCGTGGTCGTGGCCGTGATCGTGACTGTGATCGTGCGAATGGCTGTGGTCGTGGTCGTGCGAATGGCTGTGATCATGCGCATGGTCATGGCCGTGCCCGTGATCGTGTTCGTGGTGGTGGTGCCCCATCGGGATGGGAATGCCATCGGGCTGGCAGGCGCCGGTGCACTCGTGCTCACACAGGGTGCAGGCCTCCACCAAACCCTCCACGTGATGGTGGTGGCTCTGCTGGGGT
>BJHC01000268.1 GCA_014191535.1 Cyanobium sp.
CACCCAGCTCTCTCGGAACAGCCACCTTACGAATTTACGCAGCTGGGGGATCCGTGTTCTAAGCAGCAAAAATAATCACTGTCTTGGTTCCAGTTGGGCCATGGGCCGCCACAGCAACACCACCCCCGCCAGCAGGGCCAGGGCCAGGGCCGATTGCACCACCAGGTAGGCGTTGCTGCCCACCATGGCGCGGCCCAGCAGATGGATCGCCTCACTGGCGGCGGCGGCGCTGAAGGATTGCAGCCCCTTGCCCAGGTTGGCGATGGCGATCACGCGCCCCTGCAGTTCCATCGGCGTGAGCCCCTGCATCAGGGCGTTGTTGAGGTTGAGGCTGAACACGCCGCAGGCCCCCGCCAGGAAGGCCGAGAGCGATGCCCAGTGGATCACCTGACTGCCCGCCAGCAGCAGGATCGCCAGGGCCAGGCCCAGGGCGGCGGCGGCGAGGGCCAGCCCCAGGCGCCGGGTCTGGCCCGAGGCCATGCCCAGCAACGAGCCCACCAGCCCCCCCAGCCCCACGGCTGAGAGCAGGGCGGCGTAAGTGGAATGGTGGGCCTGCATGCTGCTGTGGCTGTGCACAAAGATCGGCAGCAGCGTCTGGAAGGGGAGGCCCAGCAGCATCACCAGCGCCAGCAGCTGCAGCAACACCCGCAGCGACCGCTGCCGCTTCACATAGCTGAGCCCCTCGCGGATGGAGCTCCAGAGGGCTGGCCGCTCGGCGGCGTTGCCGGGGGCCGGGCTGCGCGGCAGCCAGGGGATGCAGGCCAGCAGCGGCAGGAAGCTGAGCACGTTGAACAGGAAGGCCAGCTCTTCGTGGCTGCGGGTGCCGTGGCCGATGCTCAGCAGGATGCCCCCCAGGGCCGGGCCGAACACGTTGGTGACATTGCTGGCCACGCTGTACACCTGCTGGGCCAGCACCAGCTCCTCGCGGCTCACCATCTCGCTGATCAGTGCCGTGCGGGCCGGGGTGTCGAAGGCGGAGATCACCCCGTTGCAGGCATTCACCGCCACCAGCAGCCCCAGGGGGACAACGCCCCGGGTGGTGGCCAGCAGCAGCAGCAGGGCCACCAGCACCAGGGCCACCTGGGTGCGCAGAAACAGCAGCCGGCGCGGGGTGCGATCGGTGGTGGCGCCGCCGAACACCTGCAGCAGGCACTGGGGGATGCCATAGCCGAGGGCCAGCAGGGCGATGCCGTGGGCGCCGTAGCTCTTCACCGTGAGCCAGGTCATCGCCATCACGAAGGCGCTGGTGCCCAGGTTGGAGATCAGGTTGGCCAGCCAGAAGCGGCGGAAGGGCAGGTTGTGCCACAGCCGCTGCAGATCCAGGGGCTGGGGTGAGGCGCCGGGGGCGGAGGGCATGGGGATCGGTGCAACGCTGCCCCGGGTGGGGACGCGCCAGCCGAATTCTTAAATCAATTCCCCGCCGGCGCTGGCCCGCCGGTGCGCTTCATTACCTCTGGGGAGACCCGGTTGTCTTGATCCCATGCGCTACTCGGTTGTCTGCCGGCTGGAGCACGGCGGCTACAGGAGCGAATGCGATCAGGAGGATTTGCCCTCCGCCATCCGCCTCTCCCTCTCCCGGGCCCGTCAGACCCGGCAGCGGCACTACATCCTCGATGAGCTGGGCAAGATCGTGGACATCGTGCACCCGCAGCTGATCAGCCAGCCGCTGTCCTCAACGGTGCTGGGCTGAATCCCGCTCGTGGCACCAGATCAGATCGCTCTGGTTGGGGTGGTGCCGCAGGTGGGGATGCAGCTCCATGGCCAGGTGCCGCGCCTCCTCGTGGCTGGCGGCATAGAGGCAGCATTCCGCCAGGGCATGGCGCTCGTTGCGGAAGCGAATCGAGTAGGCCCGGCGCAGGCGCTGCGTTCCACTGGTGGGGGCCACAACCGTGTGAGCGAAGGCACCCACGCATTGTGAGCAGCGGGCTGGGGCGCACAAGCGCTGCGGCGGCCGTGTGCGCTTCCGCTCACCGGATGGCTGTGCTGCTGGCCGGCGGCACAGCCGCTCCTTAGGGTCCGCTCAGCAACCGATCGGCCGATGTCGTTGATGTGGAGGTTGGCGACGGAGAAGGCCAAGCGGGAAGCCCAGCTGCAACGGCTGGAGGCCCTGCTGGCCACCCCCGACGATCGGGCGGCCCTGCGGGCCCGGCAGCAGGCCCAGGCCCAGCAGGGTCAGGTGCGCCCCGGCCCGCAGGACTGACAGCACCGCCAGGGCGATGCACAAGGGGCAGTGGCTGAGTCCCATGGGGCCAGCCTGACGGCTGTTGGGCCAATGGGCGGGTGCGCGGCTGCCGATCCGACCAGAACTTCACGGAGTGGCCGGCGTACCGTGCAGGGGATCTGCGCACCGGGGCGATGGAAACCGACTACAGCACGGCCATCGCCGCCATGGTGGTGGTGGGCCTGGTGCTCACCGCCGGGGTGGTGTTCGTGCTGCGCCGCCCGAACGACCTCAACGGCTGAGCCGACGCCTCAACGGCTGGGCTGCCGGAAGAACGTCCTGGAAGAAATCCCCCAGCCAGGCTTCCGCTGGGGGCCCCATCTCCCACGGCACCATCGAAGCGGGTGGCCACAGACCCGCCATCCGTGCATCTACTCAGCCAACCCTGAAGACTTCCTGTGATCCCCGGGGGTTGGGGCCCGCACTCCAGG
>BJHC01000269.1 GCA_014191535.1 Cyanobium sp.
GAAAAACAGGCAAGGCCACCATGTTGAGAGCCCTGCTGCGGCGCTTCACCCCCCCCAACCAGTGGGACAACCGCCTCGCCCTCTATGCGCTCCCACAACCAGGGGCGGTGGCCCTGCCCCTCCAGCTCTGGAATCTGCAGACCGCGGGCCTCACCCCTGAAAACTGGGAGGGAATCAGCCTGGGGCCACCACAACACCACGGCGGCATCAGCCTGCTGCTGGTGAGCGACGACAACCTCAACCCCCTGCAGAGCAGCCGCCTGGCGCTGCTCACCCCCAAGCCACCGCAAGCCTGTCTGGAGCAGCCATGAATCGCCGCAGTCTGCTGATCCAATTGCTGGGCCTGTCCCTGGGGGCGGCCAGCACTCCGGCGCTGGCGCGGCCGCAAAACCTCAATGGCCAACCAGGGCTTCAGACCAAGCGGCCCTTCCCACCCCTACGGGGCCCCATGCCACTGCCCACCGATGGCCTCAGCGCGGCACAACAGCAACGGCTCTACAAGCGCATCGAGCTGGACGACAAGGTGGTGGTGCCGGAGGGCTACCGCGCTGAGTTGGTGCTGAGCTGGGGAGATCGCCTCGGCAGCGGCCGGGTGGGCTTCAACAACGACTACCTGGCCTTCCAACCTCTGGCCGGAGATCAGGCCCTGCTCACGATCAATTTCGAATACATCAGCGCACGACCGTGGTGCGAGGGCTATGCCGAGGTGACCGGCCAAACCCTGCCCTTTGCGCAGCTGCAGACGGAGCTGGAGCGCCGCGGTGGAGAGGTGGATCTCGCCGCACTGGCCGCCAACGATCCCCTGCGCCCCCTAGTGACCGCCGTGGCGGAAGCGGCCCTTGTGGATCAGGGGATCGGCGTGGCCACATTGCAACGGCAGGGGGATGGCCGCTGGCGCCGGGTGAACAGCAAGCTGGATCGGCGCATCCACGGCCTGAGTGGCTGGCGACCGGGGGAACAGCGCCTGCAGGTGAGCGGGCCCGCCGCCGCCGTGTTTCGGCAGCGGAAGCGGCAGGGGTATGACGATGGCCTAACGGACGCGGTGATCGGCAGCTTCGCCAACTGCGCCGGGGGGCAGACACCCTGGGGCACCGTGCTCTCAGCGGAGGAAAACTTCCAAACGCAGGTGGTGGAGGCCGTGTACGCCGATGGCTCCTCGCCATCGCCGGCGCGGAGGCCCTTTCGATTTGATGGCCGGCGACTGGAGGGGCTCGGCAACCCCTTCGGCTTAGCAGGCAACAAATACGGCTGGATGGTGGAAGTGGACCCCCGCCGCCCCGAGCAGGCGGCGGTGAAGCACAGCTGGCTGGGGCGGTTCCGGCATGAGGCGGTAGCGGTTCGGGCGCGCCAGGGCGAACCGCTGGTGGTGTATTCCGGCTGCGATCGCCATGGCGGGCACCTCTACCGGTTTGTGAGTGCTGAGCCGGTGGGGGATCCCCAGGATCGAGCCAACTCCAGGCTGTTTGCCCAGGGGCGCCTCGAGGTGGCGCAATTCAGCAGCGATGGCCAGGGCCGATGGCTCCCCCTGGAGCCGGGCACCGCCATCAACCCCAGGCGGCCCAGCACCCTGGCGGTGGATGGGGTAGGGCAGTCGGCGGTTGTGCCGAACAGCGACCGCAGTCAGGCGGGGTCGATGGCTCTCGAGAGCGATGCGGCCGTGAACGACTACTGCCGTCTGTTCTCCACCCTGGGTGATCTCTACCCCGGGGCTGGGGAAGCGCAGCAGGGGGCGATCCTGATCGATGCCCACCTGGCCGCCAACGCCATCGGCGCCACCCCAGCGGCACGTCCGGAAGACACAGACATCGACCCCACCACGGGGGAGCTGTTGATCAGTTTCACGGCCGGGGGCAGTGATGGCAGCGAGCGGGCAGATCCAGCCATCTTCCGCGGCCCCAGGGGTGAAACCAGCTGGCCCTACGGATGGGTGATGCGACTGGCCGATGGGCCGGCCCAGATGAAGAGTTCGGGGGGAACCTTCCAATGGCGCATGGTGGCCACCGGGGGCACCCCCTGGCAGGGGGGCATGGGGTTCTCCAACCCCGACAACCTGGCGGTGGACAGGGGCGGCAACATCTGGCTGGTGACGGACCGCTCCACCAGCAGCGCCAGCCTCGACGTCTTTGGCAACAACGCCTGCTGGGTGCTTCCCCGGCGGGGGCCCAATGCGGGAGAGGCGCTGCTGTTTGCCACGGGACCCATGGAGTGCGAGTTGTGCGGGCCCTGTTTCGATAGCGAAGAGGCCACCCTGTTTCTGGCGGTGCAACACCCCGGCGAAGACAACGGCACCCGGCAGGCGGGGGGCGAGGAGTACCAGGCTTTTACCCTGCGGGACCGCGCCAACCAGCCCTTCCAGCAGCTGCGCCGCGTCCCGATTGGATCCAACTGGCCTTCTGAGCAGCCCGGCCGGGTCCCGCGGCCTGGGGTGGTGATGATCCAACGCAGGGCAGGCGGAAAACTCCTGCCGGACTGCCACTGAGATCAGGCCAGGGCCTGCAGCAAATGTGAGGCATCGGGATCTACCAGACGCAGCCGTCGGCGAGATTGGTGAATACGGCGATGCAGGGCCTGGCGGGTGATGCCAAGGCTTCGGGCAACGGCACTTTCCGTCTCGCCCCGGGCGAGCCTGTCCAGGAGTTGCATCTCC
>BJHC01000270.1 GCA_014191535.1 Cyanobium sp.
CCACAGATACAGGGCCATCGAGGGGATTCGCACCGGCCAACCCGCCCCAATCAGGGCGGATGCCATGCGGTCGCGGCGCTCCCGGTAGATGGGCCGCAGCCGCTCGGGCCACTCCGGGGCCTGCTCCAGGGCGGCGATGGCCCCCGCCTGCAGGGCGAGGGATTGGTTGAAATCCACCACCCCCTTGAGCTGGCGCAGGGCGGTGATCAGCGGTTCGGCGCCGATGGCGAAGGCCAGCCGATAGCCCCCTAGGCACCAGCCCTTGGAGAAGGAAAAGAATTCCAAGCCGCACTGCCGCCAGTGGGGGCTGCGCAGCAGCGCCGGCGCCTCGCCATCGAGGGCTAGATCCACATAGGGGTTGTCGTGGGCGAACACCAAACCGTGGCGCACGGCCCGCTCCGCCGCCGCATCCACCCAGGCCTGTTGGCCCGTGGTGGCGGTGGGGTTGTGGGGGAACCCCAGCACCATCAACTTGAGCGCATCCCACTGGCTGGCGCTCAGCTGATCGAAATCCGGCGCAAAACCTCGGGCGGCCTCCAGGGGCAACAGGTGGGGCTGGGCCGAAGCCAGCTGCAGGCCGCCGCGGTGGGAGGGGTAGTAGGGGTCGAGCAGCAGGGCCCGATCGCCGGGATTGAGCACCGCCAAGGGCAGATGGGCCGTGCCCTCCTGGGAGCCCACCAGCAGCAGCACCTCCCGGTCGGGATCCACCGCGACGTCAAAACGACGCTGGGCCCAGGCCGCCACCGCTTCCCGGAAGGGGCGTGTGGCGCCATGCAGGCAATAGGCCGCACTCTGGGGTTGGCCGAGCTGGCGGCGGATGGCCTCCATCGCCACCGCAGGGGGTTGCAAATCGGTGGACCCCAGGGAGAGGTCGAGCAGCGGGGGCAGACCGCTGGCGGCCGCCGCCGCGGCGTAGGCCTGTTTGCGCGCGTCGTTGCGGGCGAAGACGCCACTGCCCAGGCCCCGAACCCGTTCGGAAATCCGGGCGTCCACGCCCCCCTCAGCGGCGGGCAAGGGGCTCAGAGGTGGGCATCCAGAAACGCCTGCAGCTGGGGCTTGGCCATGGCGCCTTCGTGGCGCGCCAGCTCCTGGCCATCCTTGAACACGATCAGGGTCGGCAGGCCCTGGATCTGCAGCTGGTCGCGAACGGCGGGATTGGGATCAGCCTCCAATTTGCCCACCGCCAGGCGGCCGGCGTACGCCGTGGCGGCCCAATCCATCATCGGGGCCATCAGCCGGCAGGGGCCGCACCACTCGGCCCACACATCCACCAGCACGGGCGTGGAGGCATCGAGCACCTCGGCCTGGAAGTTGGCATCGGTCAGGTGCAGCACGGACACGGCGGCGGGCAGCAAGGGTGGATGGGATGGAACGGATTGTATGGACGATCGCCGGGCTCAGAGCTTGTCGATCGAGCGCTTGAGCTGCTCCAGCTCGGCATCGAGCTCGGGCTGTTGCACCTCCACCGTCACCGGCTCCATGGCGGCGCCGGCGGCGGGCAGGGCCGCCGTGGGAGCGGCACCGGAGAGCTTGCCCCGAAGGGCCTCCAGTTCGGCATCCACCTCCGGAGCCCCCTCCAGGGCGGCGAACTGGCTCTCCAGATCCGCACCGGCCAGCTCGGCCGCCGCCTGACTGCGGGCCTCCAGGGCCTGCACCTTCTCCTCCATCTGCTCGAAGGCGGCCATGGCGGAATTGGTGCCCAGGCTGCCCACGGCGCTCTGGAGCTGCTCCTGGGCCTGGGCCGCCTGGGCCCTGGCCTTGAGCATGTCCTTCTTGGTTTTCGCCTCGGCGATCTTGCTTTCCAGCTGCACCAGGCTGCGCTTGAGCTGCTCCACCTGACCCGCCTGGCTCTGCAGCTGACCGTTCAGGGCGGTGGCGGTCTCCTGGCAGGTTTTGCGCCGGCCCAGGGCTTCACGGGCCAGGTCCTCCTCCCCTTTCTTGAGGGCGAGTTCGGCCCGCTCGTACCAGGTGGTGGCCTGGGTTTCGGCCTGTTCCGCCTGGTTCTGGATGCGCTTCTGGCTGGCGATGGCGGCGGCCACGGCCTGGCGCAGCTTCACCAGGTCAGCCTGCATGTCGGCCACCGACTGATCCAGGATCTTGACGGGGTCTTCGGCCTTGCTCAGCGCCGCGTTGGCGTTGGCGCGCACCAGGCGGCTCAGCCGATCAAAAAAGCCCATGGATCGGGGGTTGGGGCAGGCGCTGAGACTAACCAGTTCAATCCCAATCGGTGCAGCGGGATCGCCGCACCTCCCCTAGGGTCGAGCCATGGCCATCGCCCCGCCCAACCGCAGCCGCCGGCAGGGGAACGTGAGCCTGCTGTTGCCGCCGCCGCGGGCGCCGCTGCAGGGCTTGGGCAGCTGCCTGGATGGGATGCAGCGGCAATGGGATGGGGATGCGGGGCTGGCGGCCCTCTGGAAGGCCTGGCCGCGCCTCGCAGGCCCGCAGCTCGCCCCCCATTGCCGGCCGCTGCGCCTGCAGGGAGGACGGCTGGTGGTGGGGGCGAGCCAGCCCCAATGGCTGCAGGCCCTGCGCTTCAACAAGCACCAGCTGCTGGGGGCCCTGCGGGCCTCGGGCTTCAGCGTCAAAGACCTGGTGCTCCAGCAGCACGACCCCACACCGCTGCCGCGGCCGGGCACG
>BJHC01000271.1 GCA_014191535.1 Cyanobium sp.
ATTCAACCCCGCCTGATGGGCAGCATCGTGGGGCTGCAGCCCGCCTGGTTGCTGGTGAGCCTGCCCATCGGCAGCCGTGTGGGCAGCCTGATGGGCTTCGGAGATCTGTTGGGGTTGTTGCTGGCGGTGCCGGTGGCCAGCTGCCTGAAAACCTTCTTCGATGCCTGGGCCCAACAGCGTGCTCCGGGCGCTTCCCTCAGTTCGGCTGGGGAATGACCCCCTGGGCGCTGAGGTGGCTCAGCACCTGCTCCACGCTTTGCTCCAGGGTCTGGCTGCCGGTGTCCACCCGCAGTTCCGGGGTTTCCGGGGCTTCGTAGGGGCTGGAGATGCCCGTGAACTCCTTGATCTCTCCGGCGCGGGCCTTGGCGTAGAGCCCTTTGGTGTCGCGCTGTTCGCACACCGCCAGGTCAGCGGCGCAGTGGATTTCGATGAAGTCGCCCGCGGCCACCAGGGCCCGAGCACGGTCGCGGTCGGCCTTAAACGGCGACACAAAGGCCGTGAGCACCACCACGCCGGCCTCCAGGAACAGCTTGCTCACTTCGCCGATGCGGCGAATGTTTTCCTCGCGGTCGGCGTCGGAGAAGCCCAGGTCCTTGCAGAGGCCGTGGCGGATGTTGTCGCCATCGAGCACGTAGCAGGCCAGCCCCCGCTCAAACAGGGCCGCATTCACGGCATTGGCCAGGGTGCTCTTGCCGGAGCCGCTGAGGCCGGTGAACCAGAGGATGGCGCTGCGATGGCCCCGCTGCTCGGCCCGGGCGGCGCGATCCACCGAGGCGTGGTGCCAGGCGATGTTGGTGGAGGCGCCCTGGTTGGTGAGTTCGCCGTAGGGGGCGCTGGGGGCGGCCATCGTGCTCACGTGCAGGCTGATCGGCCAAGTATCTCCCGCGGCCCCTGCTCCACACGCCGCGGGGCTCAGCCCCCCGCCTGCTTGGGCCGGTAGCCCGCCTGTTCCAGGGCCTCCAGTGCCGGTGCCACCTGGTCGCCCTGCAGTTCGATCAGGCCATCCTTCAGGGTGCCGCCGGTGCCGGCGCGGGCCTTGAGGGTTTTGAGCAGGGCCTTGAGTTCGGCTTCGGGGGCCTCCAGGCCGCTGATGGCCGTCACCAGCTTTCCCCCCTTACCCGCCTTGGTGCGCTGCACCCGCACCCGCTGCTGGGCCTTGGGGGTGGATTCCGGTGCTGGCCCGGAGCTGCGGGCCAGGCTCTCCGGCCTGCTGAATTCCTGCCAGCCGCCCTTGGCCATGGCCGCTTCTTACGCTGCTGTGATCTTGCACCGCTGCCGGTGACCAGCACGCTCCCCCAGGTTGATCCGGCCGCCCTGGAGCTTGGCGCCCGCCCCAACGGCCTGGGCCGCTACGGCCAGTTCGGCGGCCAGTACGTGCCGGAAACCCTGATCCCCGCCCTGGCGGAGCTGGAGCAGGCCGCCGCTGAGGCCTGGAAGGATCCCGCCTTCACCGACCGGCTCAACCATTTGCTGCGCACCTATGTGGGGCGCCCCAATCCCCTCTATGAAGCCGAACGGCTCAACGAGCACTACCGCCGCGCCGATGGGGGGCCGCGCATCTGGCTGAAGCGGGAAGACCTCAACCACACCGGTGCCCACAAGATCAACAACGCCCTCGGCCAGGCGCTGCTGGCCCTGCGCATGGGCAAGAAGCGGATCATTGCCGAAACCGGCGCCGGCCAGCACGGGGTGGCCACCGCCACCGTTTGCGCCCGCTTCGGCCTGGAGTGCGTGGTGTACATGGGCGCCGAGGACATGCGCCGTCAGGCCCTCAATGTGTTCCGCATGCGTCTGCTGGGGGCCACCGTGCAACCGGTGACCGCCGGCACCGCCACCCTCAAGGACGCCACCAGTGAGGCCATCCGCGATTGGGTGACCAACGTGGAGACCACCCACTACATCCTCGGTTCGGTGGCGGGCCCCCACCCCTTCCCGATGCTGGTGCGGGATTTCCATGCCGTGATCGGTGAGGAAACCAAGCGCCAGTGCCACGAGGCCTTTGGCCGCAATCCCGATGTGCTGGTGGCCTGCGTGGGCGGTGGCTCCAATGCCATGGGCCTGTTCCATCCCTTCGTGCCCGACACCGCCGTGCGCCTGATCGGGGTAGAGGCCGCCGGTGATGGTGTCGCCACCGGCCGCCATGCCGCCACCATCACCGAGGGGCGCGTCGGCGTGCTGCATGGCGCCATGAGCCTGCTGCTGCAGGACAGCGAGGGCCAGGTGCAGGAGGCCCACTCCATCAGTGCTGGCCTCGATTACCCCGGGGTGGGTCCGGAGCACAGCTACCTCAAGACCATCGGCCGGGCCGAATACGGCGCCGTGACCGATGCGGAAGCTCTCGATGCCCTGCAGTTGCTTTGCCGCCTCGAGGGGATCATTCCCGCCCTGGAAACGGCCCACGCCTTCGCCTGGCTCGACAAGCTCTGTCCCACCCTTGCCCCCGGCACCGAGGTGGTGGTGAACCTCTCTGGCCGCGGCGACAAGGACGTCAACACCGTGGCCGATCGGTTGGGCGACAGCCTCGGGGGCTGAGGCTCGGAACCCGATTCCCTAGCCCAGCAGCCGCTCCAGGGTGCGGGCCACCGCCCGCACGGCCGACCGCGCCGTGGCGTAAGCCATGCGCATCGGGC
>BJHC01000272.1 GCA_014191535.1 Cyanobium sp.
CTGGCAGCTCTGGCAGCAGGGTGAGCTGGCCGAGCTCTGCGACCTGGCCCCGCCACCGGAGCGGGCGCAACCCACCGGAGGCCCAGCCAACCGGGCCTCCGCGGCGGAACGGGTGTTGTTGCTGGCCCTGAGCCCGGCGGATCCGGAGGAGGCCCGGCGCCAGATCGCGGAACTGGAGGGCCTGGTGCGCAGCGCCGGCGGCCAACCGGTGGGGTTGGTGCAACAGCGCTACACGGCAAGCACCGCCCAGGCGCTCTGGGGGGAGGGCAAGCTGCGGGAAGCGGCCCTGGAGGCCCGCCGCGTCGAGGCGTCGCTGGTGGTGACCGACCGGGAACTCACCCCTGCCCAGGCCCGCAACCTGGAGCGGCTGCTGGATCGCCCCGTGAGCGACCGCAGCGAGCTGATTCTCGACATCTTTGCCCAGCGGGCCGCCAGCGGCGCCGGCCGGCTGCAGGTGGAGCTGGCCCAGCTGCGCTACCGCTTGCCGCGTCTGGTGGGGCGGGGCCTGAGCCTCTCGCGCCAGGGTGGGGGCATCGGCACCCGCGGGCCCGGGGAGACCCAGCTGGAGAAGGATCGCCGGGCCATCGCACGGCGCATCGACAAACTGCAGCGCGACGTGCGCAAGCTGGGGGAACACCGGGCACGCCTGCGCAGCGGCCGTCAGGGCCAGCAGCGCTTTGCCTTGGTGGGCTACACCAACGCCGGCAAGAGCTCCCTGCTCAATGCCCTCTGCAAACCGCAGGCGGGCCGCGGGGTGCTGGCGGCCAACCAGCTGTTCGCCACCCTCGATCCCACCACGCGGCGCCTGATCAGCCCCAACCCCGAGGGGGGAGCGCCCCACAGCCTGCTGCTCACCGACACGGTGGGCTTCATCCGCGACCTGCCGCCGCCGCTGGTGGAGGCCTTCCGCTCCACCCTGGAGGAAACCCTGGAGGCCGATCGGCTGCTGCTGGTGGTGGACCTCTCCGATCCGGGCTGGCGCGAACAGCTGCGCACCGTGCACGCCATCCTCGATGGGCTCGACAGCAGCGCTCCCCGGCACCTGATCGCCAACCAGATCGACCGCTGCCCTGCCGCGGCGCTCGAGCAGGCCCGGGCCCTGGATCCCGAAGCGCTGTTCGTCTCCGCCACCGCCGGCCTGGGGCTGGAGCACCTGCGCCAATGGCTGTTCAACCAGGGGGAACCTGGGGCGCACACCAACGGTTGACGTCAGTCGAGCAGCTGGCTATGTCAACATCTGGCCTCCTTCCCTTCCCGCGCCATGGCGCTGCAACTGGGCGACACCGTGCCCGACTTCACCCAGAACTCCCAGCTGGGTCCGATCAACCTCTACGACTTCGCCGGCGACAGCTGGGTGGTGCTGTTCTCCCATCCCGCCGACTACACCCCGGTGTGCACCACCGAGCTGGGTGAGGTGTCGCGCCTGCGCGCCGAGTGGGACAAGCGCAATGTCAAAACCATCGCCCTGAGCGTCGATTCCGCCGAGAGCCACAAGGGCTGGATCTGCGACATCAACGAGACCCAGAGCACCTCCGTTGACTACCCGATCCTCGCCGATGAGGACAAGAAGGTGAGCGATCTCTACGGGATGATCCACCCCAACTCGCTCAACAACCTCACGGTGCGCTCGGTGTTCATCATCGACCCCAACAAGAAGCTGCGTCTGCAGATCACCTACCCCGCCAGCACCGGCCGCAACTTCCACGAGATCCTGCGGGTGATCGACTCCCTGCAGCTCACCGACCACCACCAGGTGGCCACCCCGGTGAACTGGAAGGACGGCGAGGACTGCGTGGTGGTGCCCTCGATCCCCACCGACGAAGCCCGCAACAAGTTCCCCAAGGGCGTCACCGAGATCAGGCCCTACCTGCGCATGACCCCCCAGCCCAACAAGTGAGCTGAGGCATCGACACCCCCACCGCCCCCGGGAGAATGCCCCGGGGGCTTTTTGTTGGTCGGAGAACGGGCATGCGGGTGTTGGGTCTGATGAGCGGCACCAGCGCCGACGGCGTTGATGCCGTGCTGGCCACGTTTGCGGGGCCCGCCCGCAAGCCCCGCTGGCGGTTGCTCAACCGCGCCAGCCACCCCTACCCCGCCGACCTGCAGCGGCGGTTGACCGCCGTGGGCCAGGGCCAGGCCTGCACGGCCGCCGAGCTGCTGGAGCTGGGGGAGGCGATCACGGAGCACCAGGCCGCCGCCGCCCGCGCCTGCGATCCCCAGGGCCAGGCGGCCCTCGTGGGCTGCCACGGCCAGACCCTCTGGCACCGCCCCCCCGGCGATGGACGCCGAGGCAACAGCTGGCAACTGCTCCAGGGGCCCCTGCTGGCGGAACTGCTGCAGCGACCGGTGGTGTTCGACTTCCGCGCCGCCGACCTGGCCCTCGGCGGCCAGGGGGCACCGCTGGTGCCGGCGGCCGATGCGGCGCTGCTGCCCGCCATCGGCGGCTGGCGCGCCCTGCTCAACCTGGGGGGCATTGCGAACCTCACCCTGTTGCCACCCGCCGCCGGCCCGGATCGGCGGGAGCCGGTGCTGGGGTGGGACTGCGGCCCCGCCAACACCCTGCTGGATCTGGCGGTGCAGCAGTTCAGCGGCGGCCAGCAACGGCTCGATGCCGGCG
>BJHC01000273.1 GCA_014191535.1 Cyanobium sp.
CCCGATCTGGTGTTGGCCAGCCTCGGCTCGGCTCCCGCCAAACCCATGGGACCCATCGACCAGATCAATTGGCTCACCTTCCAAGCCACCGCCAAACCCACGGCTCCAGCTCAGCCCAAGCCCCCTACGCCGACGGCTCCAACACCCTGAGGCGTACCCCCACCGCCTCCTCCACCTGCGGTGCACAGGCGGCCAGGCTCCAGCGCTCGAGGCTGAGGTCGAGATCGGACGCCATCGGCTCCAGCCGAATCGAACAACCGCTGTTGCCGTCGCGGCGCACCTGAATCCCCGCCACCACCGGCTGGGGGCGGCGGTCGAGGGCCACCGCCATGCGCAGCAGCAGCGCCATGGAGGCCACCAGCCGCCGCTGTTCACGGCCCTCCAACAGCTGCCAGGCCTCATGCCGTTTCTTGGGCAGGGAGCGGCGGTGGTAGCGGGCAATGGCCGCCACCATCAAATGTTCGCTGTCGGAGTAGCCCAGCAGCTCGCCGTGGTGAATCAGATACCAGCTGTGTTTGTGATACGCCCCGGTGTTGATGTGCTGGCCGCAGCTGTGCAGCATCGCCGCCGCCCAGAGCAACTGGCGACCGCCGCCGTCGTCCGCATGCAGCAACCCCTGGGTTTGGCTGTAGAGGCTGAGGGCGTAGCTGGCCACCCGCTCCGCCCGCGCCAGATCCACCCCGTAGCGCTGCGCCTGGTGCAGCACCGTGCGCTGGCGAATGCTGCTCTGGAACGCAAAGCGATCCACGATCAGGTCGTTGCGCAGCATCCAGTCGACGATCAGCCCCTCCCGCAGGGCCCGCTCGCACACCACAAACTCCTTGGCCCCCAGCATCGCCATCGCGGTCTGCAGGATCAGGGCCCCGGGCACGATGATCTCGGCCCGGCGCTCATTCAGGCCCGGCACGGCGCGGCGCTGGGCGGGCGTCATCCCCAGCAGGCGCGCCAGCAGCTGATCCAGCCTCTCCCGGCTGACGCGATAGCCCTGCATCCGTCGGGGCGGCCTGGGTTCTTCGGCGGCCGCCATCGCCGCAATCGCCATGGCGGTACCACTGGTGGCCACCAGAACAGGCCGCTCGCCGGGCTCAATCCGTTGCCGCACCTTGAGCACCGCCGGCTCCAGGCAGCCCTGGATGAAGGCCCGCAGAAACTCCACCCGCTGGGGGGGCAGCGGATCCTCGTGCACAAACTCGCGCTGCAACCGCACGGCCCCCACCCGGGTGCTGCTGAGGGCGCGGGCATCGCGGCCGTCCGCCAGCACCAGTTCCGTGGAGCCACCCCCGATGTCGAGGATCAGATGGGGCTGATCCCCAAAGGCCATGCCCGAGAGCACCCCCAGGTAAATCAGCCGGGCCTCCTCGGGGCCACTCACCAGATCCACCTCCAGGCCGAGTTGCTCCTGGATGGCCTGCAGGAATTCCCGGCCGTTGGGGGCCTCGCGCACGGCGCTGGTGGCCGCCGTCACCACATCGCCGGGCTGCACGCCATGGCTGGCGGCCAGCTCGCGGCAATGGCGCAGGGTGGTGAACGCCCGCTCGATGGCCTCGGGGCTCAAGTCGCCCGTCTCCGGGTCGCGCTCCCCCAACCGGGTGGTCGACTTCTCCGTGAGCAGCACCGAGAAGCTGCGCAGGGCCGTGTCCACCTGGGCGATCAACAGGTGAATCGAGTTGGTGCCGATGTCGATGCCCGCCACCGGGCGGATCGAGCTGCTGGGGGACTCGGTCAAGCGTCCATGGCCGCAGAAGCGGGGCCACTTTCGCACCGCTGCCGTCCCGCCCGGCAGCCCTAGGGTGCCCGCCAACAACCCTTCAACCCCGTGGCTTCCGACCGATCGGGTCTCCCGCCGCTGCTGCAGGCCTGGCTGGGGCTGCTGCGTTGGGACAAGCCCAGCGGTCGGCTGATCCTGCTGATCCCGGCGGGCTGGAGCCTGTGGCTGCAACCGGCCGGCCCGCCGCCGCCGACCCTGGTGGGCTGGATCGTGCTGGGGGGCCTGGCGGTGAGCGGTGCCGGCTGCGTCGCCAACGACCTCTGGGACCGGCGCATCGACCCCCAGGTGGAACGCACCCGCCAACGCCCCTTGGCCAGTGGACGCATCGGTGTGGCCGGCGCCCTGGTGCTGCTGGCCCTCTGCCTGCTGGCGGCCCTGGCGGTGGTGCTCTGGGGCCTTCCGCCCGGCAGCCGCAGCCTGTGCCTGGGGCTGGCCGTGGCCGCCCTGCCCCCGGTGCTGCTCTACCCCTCCGCCAAGCGTTGGTTTGGCTATCCCCAGGCGGTGCTGGCGCTGTGCTGGGGCTTTGCCGTGTTGATCCCCTGGGCCGCCGCCAGCGGCCAGCTTCGTGGCGGCATGCCCCTGCTGGCCCTCTGGCTGGCCACCCTGCTGTGGACCTTCGGCTTCGACACCGTCTACGCCATGGCCGACCGGGACGACGACCGTCGCGTCGGGGTGCGCAGCTCCGCCCTCAGCCTGGGGGAGGCCGCACCCCTCGCCGTGGGGCTCTGCTACGGCGCCACGGCCCTGCTGTTGGCCCTGGCCGCAGCCCTGCAAGGGGTGGGGCTGGCCTTCTGGCCCCTGTGGCTGCTGGCCAGCGGTGGCCTGCTGCGGGAGGCCTGG
>BJHC01000274.1 GCA_014191535.1 Cyanobium sp.
TAGCGCTCGCTGTCGATGATGGTCACCCTCTGGAACGGCGATTGCTGCTCGGCGATCACGCGTCCCGCCAGGACGTAGCGCACGCCATCGAAGATTTCATCGATCCAGCCGGGGCTGGGGAGGGGCCATCCAGGGGTGGGTGCGGGCTTGGGGCTGCTGACCATGGGGGCGCAAAGGCTGTGTTCAGATTGACCCATGGCTGGCGCGCTCAACCCCGGAGACCTGCGGCTGAGCCCGCGGCTGGTGATTCCGGCGGCGGAGCTGCGCTGGCGGTTTTCGCGCTCATCCGGGCCGGGCGGTCAACACGTGAACACCACCGACTCACGGGTGGAGTTGCTGTTTGATCTCCAGGCCACCACGGTGTTGTCGCCCGCCCTGCGGCAGCGGGCCCTCGGCGCCCTGGAGCCACGGTTGGTGGAGGGTTGCCTGGTGATCGCCGCCAGCGAGCACCGCAGTCAGTGGCAAAACCGTGTGGCGGCTCAGCGGCGGCTGGTGGAGCTGTTGCAGGAGGCCCTCAAGCCCCCACCGCCGCCACGCCGGCCCACCCGGCCCACCCGCGGCTCGGTGCAACGGCGGCTGCAGGCCAAGAAGCAGCGCAGCGCCAAGAAGCAGCAGCGCAGCGACCGGCCTCAGCTGCCGGAGGACTGAGGGGGCACCCCTTCGGCCTCGGCGCGGATCTGCTCCTTGGCCTGCCGCCACAGCTCTTCCAGTTCGCCGATGCTGCGGCCCTGCAGGTTGCCCCCCAGGGCGGCTTCCACCCGGGAGAAGCGATCCAGGAAGCGGCGGTTGGTGCCCGCCAGGCCGGAGTCCGGATCGATGCCGCACCAGCGGGCCACGTTCACCAGCGTGAACAACACATCTCCGAGTTCCTCTTGCGCGTGGGCCCGGTCGCCGCTGGCCACGGCCTGCTTGAGCTCATCGAGCTCCTCATGCACCTTGTCCCAGACGCCCGCCATGTCGTCCCACTCGAATCCGGCGGCGGCGGCTTTCTTGGAGATGGTCATCGCCCCGGCCAGGGACGGTTGGCCCCGCACCTTGCGCGCCAGCTGGTCGCTGAGGGGGCTGCTTGAGCTGGTGCTGCCCTGCCGTTCCGCCCGCTCCTGGGCCTTGATCGCCTCCCAGTGGATCTTCACCGCGGCGCTGTCGGAGGCCTCGGCGCCACCGAACACATGGGGGTGGCGGCGGATCAGCTTGTCGCTGATGGCCGCGGCGATCTCCCGCAGGCTGAAGCGCTGCTGTTCGCTGGCGATCTGGCTGTGGAGCACCACTTGCAGCAGCAGGTCTCCTAGCTCCTCCGCCAGGTGGCTGTCGTCGCCGTGGCGGATGGCATCCGCCACCTCATGGGCCTCCTCGAGCACGTAGGGCACCAGTGAGGAGTGGGTTTGCTCCAGGTCCCAGGCGCAGCCGCCCTGGGGATCCCGCAGCTGCGCCACCACCGCCAGCAAACGCTCCATCGCTGCCGTGGCGCTGGCCGGGGCGGCCATGGTCTGCCCCTGGGCCGGCCGGCCACTGATCCAGAGGCGGAAGCAGGCGGCCTGCATCAGCTGGGTGGGGGGCTCCAGACCGGCGCTGAGCAGCCGGCGCTCCAGCAGCTGCGGGTCCAGTGAAAACACCGTGGTGTTGCGGGAGGTCATCACGTCGTTGGCCGTGGCCTGATCCATCCCCAGGGCGCGGAAGCGGGCGGCGGCCAGCTCCAGCCAGGGCCCCATGGCCTCCGGCTCCGTTTCGCTGTAGCTGCTCAGTAGCAGGGCGCCGCCGGGGGCCACCTGGGCGACCAGCTGGTCGAGCAGGGGGCGTTGCTGCGCCGGATTCAGCACGTGCAGCACGTTGTGGCAGACCACGGCGTCAAAGGGTCCCTCCCCCAGGGGGCCCTCCTCCGGCAGCCGCTCTGGGCCCCACTGCACCCGGTGTGTGGCGTCGATCCGCTGGATCAGGCCGTCGCAGAGGCCGCGCATCTGCTGGCTCGGCTCCACCAGGGTGAAGCGCGCCTGGGGCAGCGCCTGCAGCAACCCCGGCAGCTCCAAGCCAGAGCCCACCCCCACCACCAGGGCCCGCTGGGCCTGCGGCAGCCGGGCCGCCAGGGCCGCGGCGCCGAGTTCCTGGATGGCGTCGTAGCCGGGGATCAGCGTGCGGATGCGCGCGTTGTACTGGCGGCCGTAGTCGCCCTCAAAGTCGAGCTGGATCATGGCGGCTGCGGCCTGGCGGCTGCCCGGAGTTTGGCGGGCTTTCAGCGCCGCCGCCGCCGTCGGCGGGTTCGCCGCAGCGGCCTTGGTAGCCGCGGGGTGGGGTCGCCGTCCTGCAGCAGGTGCAGCCAGGCGCTCGCCTCCACGCCCACCAGGGCGGCCAGCAGCTGTGTGGGCTGCCGATCCCACAGTTGCCCGGCCCATGCCGCCAAGGCCCTGGGGGATGGGGTGCCCAGCGGTTGGCCCAGCCAGCTCAGGGCCAGCAGTACCGCCGTCAGGTACAGCAGCCGACCGGCGCTGCCCAGCAGGGGGCTGTGGGAGAGCAGCGAGCGATGGCTGAGCAGCCGCCGGTAGGGCCACCACAGCCACCGCAACGGCCCCCAACGGCGGCTGGGGTTGGAGGGGGTGTCCAGGTCG
>BJHC01000275.1 GCA_014191535.1 Cyanobium sp.
GCCGGCACAGCGCAGGAAGGTGGTACCGCTGCTGGCCTCCACCACCAGGATCGCCACGAAGCCCACCATGGCGAAGCGGCCGTTGACCCGCTCGGCATAGGCGCTCCAGCCGAAGGCCGGTTCATCGCCGGTGGTGGCACTGGTGGCGGGCGTCGTCGGTGGGGGGGTGGACATCGCGGCGTCAGGCTCCGGCGTTGAAGGTATAGCTGGCGGCGGGTTGCAGCTTCCAGCCGCCAAGGCCGTCCAGTTCGAGCACGGTGTCGTGGAAGGCCTTGAGGGTGGGGCGGTGGCCGACGCTCACAAAGGCCATCTCCCGCTGCACCAGCAGCTGATAGAGGTGTTTCTCCGTGCCCACATCGAGGGCGCTGGTGGCCTCATCCAGCACCACAAACCGCGGTGAGTTCAGCAGCAGGCGGGCGAAGGCCAACCGCTGTTGCTCCCCGAGGGAGAGCAGCCGCGGCCAGTCCTGCTTGATGTCGAAATCGGGGTAGCGCTGCACCAGCTCGCTGAGGCGCACCTCCTCGAGCACGCTGCGCAGGTGCTGATCGCTGAAGCGCTGCGGATCGAGGGGGTAGCAGAGCTGCTCCCGCAGGCTGCCCAGGATCATGTAGGGCTTCTGGGGGATGAACAGCAGGTCGCTTTGGGCCGGCCGCTGCACCACACCGGCGGCGGCGGGCCAGAGGCCGCTCACCAAGCGCAGGAGGGAGGTTTTGCCGCAACCACTGGGCCCCACCACCAGCACCCGCTGATGGGGTGCCACCTCGAGGCTGAGGTCGTGGATCAGCCGGCGGCTGCTCTGGGGGGGCACCAGATCCACATGGCTCACCAGCAGCGCGTTGGACGGCCCCTCGGCGACGGCGGCCGCCTGCAGGGCAGCGGCATCGTGTTGGCCGATGGCCTCCACCGTGCCCTGGAAGCTCTCCAGGCGGCTGATGGAGGCGGAGAACGCCGCCAGGCGATCGATGTTGTTCACGATGTAGCTCACCGAGAACAACACCTGGGAGAAGGCGATGCTGGCCTGGCCAAACACCCCGAAATCCACCTCCTTGGCGAAGTAGATCGGCGCGATCACCAACCAGGGCAGGAAGCGGGAGAAGTAGTCATAGGAGCGCTGAATCACGCTGATCAGCGCCTCCCACACGATCAGCTTGTTGTAGTTGCGGATTGCGCCCCCCAGACGCCGCTCCGCCTCCCGTCCCTCCTGTTGCTCACCCCGATAGAAGGCGATCGACTCGGCGTTGTCGCGGATGTGCACCAGGCCGTAGCGGAAATCGGCCTCGAGGCGCAGTTGGTCGTAGTTGAGGGCCACCAGTTTGCGGCTGGCGAACACAATCACAGCGGTGCCAGCCACCGAATAGATCAACAGCCACAAAGCGAGCTTGGTGCTGATGCTCCACAGCACCAGAATGAAACTCACAAAGGTGAGCAGGGCCGAGACAATCTCGACACTCACGCTGAGGCTGGTGCTGGTGAAGCTGGCGGTGTCCTGGGAGATCCGCTGGTCGGGGTTGTCGATCTCCTCGGCGCTTTCGTCGTTGGGGTTGAGAACGTAATAGGCGCGGTTGTCGAGGTAGCGATTGAGCAAACGCCCGCTCAACCACTCACGCCACAACAGACCCAACTTGGGGATCAGGTAGCTCTGCAGGGCGCGGATCGGCAGGGCCAGCACCAGGCAGAAGGCATAGATCGCCACCACCTGCCAGAACTCATCGGCCTGGTACGCCACCAGGGTGTTGTCGACATTGCGGGCGATGTAGCTGATGCCCACGTTGATGCCGTTGATCACGAGGATCAGCAGCGTGATCACCCCCATCAGCACCCAGGGCAACCAGCGCCCCTGGCGCAGCTTGCTGCGCAGGGCGCCGAAGCACCCCAGGCCCAGGGCGAACAGCACCATCAGCACCACCCCCACGGGGCTGCCCCAGATGGCGGCCACCTGTTGGGGCACCCCCGGCAGGAAGCGCGCCTGCAGCTCCGGGATCAGGGATCCACTCAGGGCCACCACCGCCGTGAGCAGCAGCAGGGTGCTGCCCACCACCACCGCCAGCAAGGCCACGATCAGCAGCAGAAACTGCCAACCGCTGGTGTCCTCAACCGGCAGGAAGTAAGGCTGCGCCAGGCGCCTCAGCTTGCCGAGCTGACTGCGGAAGGCCTGCAGGGGATTCATGGCGGCGTTCAGATGCCGTCATTGTGGCCGTTTAGCCGGGCGGCCAGGCCAGGGGTCGGCCACCGATCACGTGCACATGCAGGTGGAACACCGTCTGCCCGGCGTCGGCACCGCTGTTGATCACCGTGCGGAAGGCCGTCAGGCCCTGCTCACGGGCCACCTGGGCGGCCACCAGCAGCAGGTGCCCCAGCAGCTCCGCATCACCCGCCTGGGCCTCGGCCAATGTGGCCAGCCGACGGCGGGGAATCACCAGGATGTGCACCGGCGCCTGGGGCGCCACGTCGCGGAAGGCGAGGCAGCGGTCGTCGGCATGCACCGGATCGCAGGGGATCTCCCCCCGCAGGATGCGACCAAAAATCGTGTCGTTGGCAGCGAGATCGGCGGCCAGATCGGCAGCCAGATCAGTGGGCTCAGCCATGGGTGCG
>BJHC01000276.1 GCA_014191535.1 Cyanobium sp.
AAGCGATCCGCACCTATGGCGTGGCCATCAAGGGGCCCCTCACCACCCCCATCGGCGGTGGCATCCGTTCCCTGAACGTGGCCCTGCGGCAGATTTTTGATCTGTACTGCTGCGTGCGCCCCTGCCGCTACTACGAGGGCACCCCCAGCCCCCACAAGCGGCCCCAGGACCTCGACGTGATCGTCTACCGCGAAAACACCGAGGACATCTACATGGGGATCGAGTGGGAGGCGAACGATCCCGTGTGCCTCGAGCTGATCCAACACCTCAATACGGTGGTGATCCCGGCCAACGGCAAACTCGGCAAGCGCCAGATCCCGGCGGGCTCCGGCATCGGCATCAAGCCGGTGAGCAAGGCGGGCAGTCAGCGCCACATCCGCAAGGCCATCCAGCACGCCCTGCGCCTCGAGGGCGACAAGCGCCACGTGACCCTGGTGCACAAGGGCAACATCATGAAATTCACGGAGGGGGCCTTCCGCGACTGGGGCTATGAGCTGGCCACCACGGAATTCCGCGCCGACTGTGTGACCGAGCGGGAGAGCTGGATCCTCGACAACCTCGACCAAAACCCTGGCCTCTCGGTGGAGGCCAACGCCCGCATGGTGGATCCGGGCTACGACGCCATGACCCCCGAGAAGCAACAGGCGATCTGCAGCGAAGTGCAGGGGGTGCTGGATGCCATCGGCGCCACCCACGGCAACGGCCAGTGGAAGCGGATGGTGATGGTGGACGACCGCATCGCCGACAGCATCTTCCAGCAGATCCAAACCCGCCCCGCCGACTACTCGATCCTCGCCACCCTCAACCTCAACGGCGATTACATCTCCGATGCCGCCGCCGCCGTCGTCGGGGGCCTGGGCATGGCCCCCGGGGCCAACATCGGCGACACCGCCGCCATCTTTGAGGCCACCCACGGCACGGCCCCCAAGCACGCCGGCCTCGACCGCATCAACCCCGGATCCGTGATCCTCAGCGGCGTGATGATGCTCGAATACATGGGTTGGCAGGAGGCGGCGGACCTGATCACCGCTGGCCTGAGCGCCGCCATCGCCAACAAGGAAGTCACCTACGACCTGGCCCGCCTGATGGAGCCGCGGGTGGAACCGGTGAGCTGCAGCGGCTTCGCCGATGCTGTGATTCGCCACTTCGGCGGTTGAGTCGCACCCCGGAGGCCGTCACACCGGGCAAACTCAGGCCATGACGCCTTTGCCCGGACTTCCCACTGGGGCCACAGACCCCTGCGTGCACTGCGGCTTCTGCCTGCCCACCTGTGCGAGCTACCGGGCCCTGGGCACGGAGATGGATTCCCCCCGCGGCCGCATCCATGCCCTCAAGGCCATCGAAGCGGGGGAGCAACAGCTCGATGCGGTCACCGCCAGCCATTTCGACAGCTGCCTGGGCTGCTTCGCCTGCGTGACGGCCTGCCCCTCAGGCGTGCGTTACGACGCCCTGCTGGAGGCCACCCGCCCCAAACTCAACGCCCCCGAACTGCGCAACCCCGCCCAACGGGCCTTCCGCAGGCTGCTGTTTGCCCTGCTGCCCTATCCCCAACGGCTGCGGACAGCCCTGGCCCCGCTCAGGGGCTACGCGGGAGGCGGCCTGCAACAGCTGGCTCGCCGCAGCGGGCTCACGGGGCTGCTGGGGCCCCAACTCCAAGCCCTCGAGCAGCTGCTGCCCCCCCTGAGCCCCGAGGGCTTTGCGGACCGCTGGCCGGTGGTGGTGCCCGCCGTAGAGCCACGCCGGGCCCGGGTGGGCCTGGTGCTGGGGTGCGTGCAACGGGTGTTTGATCCGGGGGTGAATGGTGCCGCCGTGCGGGTGCTCACCGCCAACGGCATTGAGGTGGTGATCCCACCGCAGCAGGGCTGCTGTGGTGCGGTGACCCATCACCAGGGGGAAGAGGCACAGACGCAACAGCTGGCCCGGGACTTGATCAACAGCTTCGACGCCGTGGTGGGCCCCGGGAAGGCGGCGGGCCCGGAACCCCTGGATGCGGTGCTGGTGGCGGCCTCCGGCTGCGGCCACACGCTGAAGGGCTACGGGCGAATCCTCAACAGCTCCGCCGGCGAGGGCTTCGCCGCACAGGTGCGCGACATCCATGAATTTCTGGCTGATCTGGGGCTGAGCGACGACTTCCAACGGCAGCTCCAGCCCCTGCCCCATGGCGACGGAACGCCCGCGAACCAAAACCGGCCGCTGCGGGTGGCGGTTCACGATGCCTGCCACATGCTGCACGGCCAGGGCATTCAGGCCCAGCCGCGCCAGCTGCTGCGGCAGATCCCCCACCTCGAGCTGCGCGAACCCCTGGAGGCCGGCGTGTGCTGCGGCAGCGCCGGCATCTACAACCTGGTGCAGCCCCAGGAGGCCGCCAGCCTGGGCCGCCTCAAGGCCGACGATCTCGCCGCAACCCAGGCGGACTGTGTGGCGAGCGCCAACATCGGCTGCAGCCTTCAGATCCGGCGGCATCTCACGGAAGCCCAACACCCTCAGACCGTGGCCCACCCGATCGAGCTGCTCGACCGCAGCTATTCAGCGGGCACCCAACGCCGGTGAGCCAACCGGGGCCGACCAGCGCCAACAACCCACCGGGC
>BJHC01000277.1 GCA_014191535.1 Cyanobium sp.
CGGGTGCCGTGGCTGTGGAACAGCCCCGGAGTGCCGATGCGCATCACGATCATCGGCAGCGGTTATGTGGGCCTGGCCCTGGCGCGCCACTGGCGCCGCGAGGGCCAGCACCAGATCAGCCTCACCACCACCCGGGCCGCCCGGCTGGAGAGCCTGCATGGCCAGGCCGACCGCGTGCTGTTGGCCCGCGCCGACGACCCTGACCAACTGCTCCAGGCCCTGGAGGGGGCGGAGGTGGCCGTGTTCTGCCAGGCCCCTCGGGGGGATCGCCTGGTGGATCCGGTCGTCTACCGGGCCACCTACTGCGATCCCTTTGTGGCCCTGCAGGGCCTGTTGCCAGCGCTCCCGGACCTGCGGCAGATCGTCTACACCGGCAGCGGATCGCTCTACGGCGACACGGGCGGGGCCTGGGTGGATGAGGACACGCCCCCCCAGCCACGCGATGGCCATGGGGAGGTGTTGCTGGAGGCGGAGCAGCTGCTGAGTGCCTGCCGCAGCGCCCAACGCCGTGTGTGCGTGTTGCGGTTCGGGGCCCTGTATGGACCGGGCCGCGATCTGCTGCGTCGCCTCAGCCCCCTGGCCGGCACCACCCGTGCCGGCGCTGGCCAAGAGCACTGCAGTTGGCTGCACCTGGATGACGCCGTAGGGGCCTTGGCCGCCGCGGTGCAGCGGGGATGGGATCAGACCGTGAATGTGGTGGACGACGAACCCTGCACCGGGGCGACGTTGATGTCGCGGTTGACGGAGGCCACTGGGCAGGACCCGGTCTGCTGGCAGCCGCACCTGGAGGATCCGGCACCGCGGCCGGACCGCCGGGTGAGCAATCGACGGCTGCATCAGTTGGGGTACCAGCTGCAGCATCCCCGGGTGGAGTTTCCGCGGCTGGTGCGCCTCGATGACGCTTTGCTGGGGGCGGTGAGTGCCCGGGCCGCCGCCAGCGAACGGGGCCGCATGAACCACAACCTGCACCGCCATGCCGACGCCGTGCAGCGCTTCCTCAACGCCCTGCAGCCGGGCACCTATGTGCGCCCCCACCGCCATGTGCGGCAGTCGCCGGGCGAAGGGTTCGAATGTTTTGTGGTGCTCCAGGGCAGCATTGGGCTGCTGGTGTTCGCGGCCGATGGCACGGTGATCCACAGCCAGCGGCTGCAGGCGGGTGGCCCCGTGCACGGCGTGGAGCTGGCCGAGGATCAGTTCCACAGCCTGGTGGCCCTCTCCGATGACGCCGTGCTGCTGGAGCTGAAGCAGGGCCCTTACCGCCCCACCGAAGACAAGGATTTCCTGGCCTGCTTTCCCGCGGAGGGCACGGAGCAGGCGGCGGAGCAGGAGAGATGCTGGCGGGCCCTGTTTGCGGAGGGTGGCTGATGGAGGAATGGGATCAGCTGCTGCGTTGGCTCCACCGCGATCTGCTGGATGACCGGCTGCGGCAGGCCTGCGGCCAATGGATTCTGCTCAGCGCCCTCGGGTTCGACCCCAGCCGTGATCCCCTGCCGGCGGGCCTCGCCCTGAGTACCGCCATGGCCCCCCAGGCCGACGCCGAAGGCGCCGCGCCGCCGGTGGTCTTTTCCTTGCCCGAGGGCCCGGCCCCGGTGCAGGTGTTTGGGCTGTGGCTGTTGCCGCCCGCCGCTGCCCAGCCCGATGGGCGCCACCCCCTGGTGCGGGAGCGTTGGCGTTTCTGGGTGGTGCCGGGCCGGCAGGTGCATCCTGACCGGCGCTCCATGGGGCTCAAACCCCTGCGACGGGCCCATGGGGAGGGGTGCTCCACCCCTGAGCTGGCGGATCGCCTGCGGCCGCTTCTCCTGGGGGACCCTTAAGGTCTCTCGGCGGCCGAGCCCGTCCCACGACCATGGCCCATCGATCTCTGGCACCGCTGCTGCGCCGCAGCCTCTGGGGACTGGTTCTGGCACTCGCCTTGCCCATGGCCCCCGCCCGGGCCCTCGAGGAGGTGGTGGTTGAACTGCCCCTGCTCGACACCAGCATGCGGGTGCGGCTGGCGGAATTGAGCTCCCCGGAGGCTCTGCTCGAGGGGAACACGGCCCTGGCGGAACTGGACCGCGCCTCCCGGGGCCGGGTGGGTGAAGCCCTGGTGGCCCTGCTCAATCAACGGCTGCCGCTGTCCATCAGCCGGGCCGCCGGAGCCTCCGTGGGGTCCCCCCTGCTGGAGCAGGCGCTGTTGCTGCTCTCCTCCTTCGGCAGTGTGGAGGGGCTGACTCCCGATGTGACGGGGCAGACCCTGGAGCGCACCCTGCAACGGGCCATGGCGGCGGCCCCCGATGGGCACCCCACCCTGCTGCAGGTGATGAAGGCCATCCCCGGCCAGCGGGCCCGCCTCAACCTCAGCCAGGCGGCGGTGCTGCTGCAGCGCCTGCTGGAGCAGCGCACGTTGGCGGAGCGCCTCCTGGCGCGCCAGACGCCCGCTCCGCTGCCCTCCCCCCGGATGGCCTCACCCGCTGCCGTGGCGCAACGGCGCCTGGTTCAGCTGCCGGTGCGGCACCGCCCCCAACCCTTGCAGCTGTTGGTGCTGGAGCCCCATGGCCCCGCCAAC
>BJHC01000278.1 GCA_014191535.1 Cyanobium sp.
GCTGGCCGGAGCCGATCAGGTGGTCAGTCCCTACGTGGCGGGAGGGCGCACCATGGCCGCCACCGCCCTGCGGCCACTGGCGGTGACCTTCATGGAACTGCTGGCCGGCAGCGACTGCGAGGTGGAGGAGTTCCAGCTCAGCGACGACCCGCGCCGGCTGGGCGACCTGGATGGCCGTTCCCTGGCAGAACTGCAGCTGGGCCGGCGCAGCGGAGCTCTGGTGCTGGCGATCCGCAACCCGCTGCCGGAGCCCAGCCCCTCGGCGCGGGCGCCCCAGGATTCGCCTCTGATCGCCAACCCCGGGGGCAACGTCTGCCTGGCCCCGGGGCAGCTGCTGGTGGTGATGGGCAGCCAGCAACAGCTGCAGCGTTTCGCCGATCTGCTCGGCGGCGCCCTCACCGGCGTGGAGACCATGCAGGCCTGAGGCGGGCAAGGCAGGGGCCCGGCCTACGCTCGGCCGACCGTTTTGCCTCAGCCCATGGCCCACGCCACTCCCCTCACCGGCCAGGTCGCCCTGGTGACCGGCGCCAGCCGGGGCATCGGCGCTGCCATCGCCCGCGAACTTGGCGCCGCCGGCGCCACGGTGGTGGTGAACTACGCCAGCTCACCCGCTGCCGCTGAGGCTGTGGTGGCGGAGATCACGGCCGCAGGCGGCAGGGCCTGGAGCCATCAGGCCAACGTGGCCGACGAGGAGCAGGTTGAGGCCATGGTGAAGGCCGTTCAGGAGACGGAGGGCCGCCTGGATGTGCTGGTGAACAACGCCGGCATCACCCGCGATGGCCTGCTGATGCGCATGAAGAGCGCCGACTGGCAGAGCGTGATCGACCTCAACCTCACCGGCGTGTTCCTCTGCACCCGCGCCGTGAGCCGCTCCATGCTCAAGGCCCGCAGCGGCCGGATCATCAACATCACCTCCGTGGTGGGCCTGATGGGCAATCCGGGCCAGGCCAACTACAGCGCCGCCAAAGCCGGCGTCATCGGCCTCACCCGCAGCAGCGCCGCGGAATTCGCCAGCCGCGGCGTCACCGTGAATGCCGTGGCACCGGGCTTCATCGAGAGCGACATGACCGCCGAACTCGACAAGGAACCGATCCTGGCCGCCATTCCCCTGGGCCGCATGGGGCAGCCGGCGGAGGTGGCGAGCGCCGTGCGCTTCCTGGCGGCCGACCCCGCCGCCGCCTACATGACCGGGCAGGTGCTGCAGGTGGATGGCGGCATGGTGATGCGTTAGGGCTGCACGGGCTGGGCCAGCTCTTCCCGCAGCCGGCGGATGCGCTGCAACAGCCGCAGCCGGCGGCTGCGGGCCGTCACCGTCAGAAACACCCGCAGGGGCACATAGATCAGGGCCATCCCCAGCCCCAAGCCGGCCACCAGCAGAAAGGCCATCACATTGCTGCCGGCGCTGGGGTCGGCCAACAGCACGTCCCCCAGCTGCCCCGACAGGCCGGCATTGAGCCCCTCCACCAGGGCGTCGCTGATGCTGTCCTCCATGGGGCGAACCCTATCGAGCCCCGCCGGCCCCTGCACCGGGGCCAGCCAGGATCATTCGGCTTTCCCCACCAGCCAAGGGCCCCGGCGCCATGGGAGCCTGTGGCCATCTGCACCTGATCAGCCCCTGCGATGGCCAAGCTGCTCTCCTTTTCCGATGCGTCTCGCGCTTCCCTGGAGCGGGGCGTCAACGCCCTTGCCGATGCCGTCAAGGTGACCATCGGCCCCAAGGGCCGCAACGTGGTGCTCGAGAAGAAATTCGGCGCCCCCGATGTGGTCAACGACGGCGTGACCATCGCCAAGGAGATCGAACTGGAGGATCCGTTCGAAAACCTCGGGGCCAAGCTGCTGCTGCAGGTGGCCACCAAAACCAAGGACAAGGCCGGCGATGGCACCACCACCGCCACGGTGCTGGCCCAGGCCATGACCCGCGAAGGCCTGCGCAACGTGGCGGCCGGTGCCAGCCCCGTGAATCTGCGCCGTGGCATGGAACTGGCCGTGGCCCAGGTGGTGCGCGGCATCGAGGCCCGGGCCACCGCCGTGGCCGGTGACGCCATCCGTCAGGTGGCCACCGTGAGCTCCGGTGGTGATGAGGAGGTGGGCCGCATGATCAGCGAGGCCATGGACACGGTGAGCGCCGACGGCGTGATCACCGTGGAGGAGAGCAAGAGCCTGGCCACCGAGCTGGAGATCACCGAGGGCATGGCCTTCGACCGCGGCTACAGCTCCCCCTATTTCGTCACTGACAACGACCGCCGCGTCTGCGAATTCGACAACGCCCTGCTGCTGATCACCGACCGCAAGATCAGCGCCATCAACGATCTGGTGCCGGTGCTGGAGGCCGTGTCCCGGGCGGGCAAGCCGCTGGTGATCCTGGCGGAAGAGGTGGATGGCGAAGCCCTGGCCACCCTGGTGGTGAACAAGAACCGCGGCGTGCTGCAGGTGGCGGCCGTGCGGGCACCGGGCTTCGGCGACCGCCGCAAGGCCATGCTCCAGGACATCGCCATCCTCACTGGCGCCACCCTGGTGAGCGAGGACCG
>BJHC01000279.1 GCA_014191535.1 Cyanobium sp.
CCACGGCCAGGCTGCCCCCCTCAACCATGCGCTTCAGCTCTGATCACAGGCCCGCAGAGCGCGGATCACCGCCGCGGCGGTGTCCAGGGCCTGTTCGGTTTCGTCACGGTCGAACAGCTCCGAGGGCGGTGTGGCATCCATCGGATAGCGAGACGTAATCGCCATGCGACTCAAGCGGCGCAATGGCAAGCGCTCCAACGCCGCCACATCCAAACCACTGGCAGCCAAGGCAGCAGTGAGGTCGGGAAGCACATGGGTATGCGGCGGCTCCTGGCCCAACTCCAACAGGGCACTTTTCAAGGCTTTCTCAGCGGCCTGGGTCGAGAAGAAGCAGGCCTGGGCCAAGTAGCCGTTGTCGCAGGCCAGTCGCGCCAAGGCCAGGTCGTTCTCCGCCTGGCTCAACCAGGCATTCGGCCGCGCGTTCATGCCGCCTCCTGATCCAGCAGGGGAATGGCCTCCCTGGCCACGGCTCGCCAGATAGCCGAGGCATGGCTCGGCAAGGCCTGCCAATGGGCACGATCCATCGCAAGGACATCACCCCCCACACCGGCATCGATCAGCCGATCGGCCCAACGCTCAGCCACCGCCAGCTCGGAGGCAACCACCAGCAAATCCGTATCCGACCAGCCATCCCAGTCGCCCCGGGCGCGGGAGCCAAACAACCAGATCTGATCAGGCAGCCCACCAGCGACCGTGGGCTGCTGCACAACCTCTCTGCAGAGGTGGCGGAGCTGCTGGCGCCAACGGGTCTGCTGTTCAGCGCGGAGGGCCGCAAAGCTCGTCATCGGGCCGAAAGCTGTGCTGGCCAACTCCATTCTGCCCAGCGGCGCCAGAGCCCCCATCAACGGCAGCGCAGCATCAGCGAGACTGACGCGCACGACGCAGGACCCGGGCCCCTCCATGGTTGCAAGCGAACAGGTGGCAAGCGGAACGGCCACCAGCACTGCAGCCGCCCGCGCCTTTCCCCTGGCGGCGATCACCGGCCACGGCACCCTCAAGCTGGCCCTGCTGCTGGCGGCGGTGGACCCAGGCCTGGGGGGCGTGGTGATCGCCGGCGGCCGCGGCACCGGCAAATCGGTTTTGGCGCGGGGGCTGCATGCCCTGCTGCCGCCTATCGATGTGTTGGATCTGGGGCCAACGGCACCAGGGCAGCCAGGGCCAGCGGCCCTGAACATCGATCCCCAACGCCCCGACGACTGGGATGCGGCCACGCAGCGCCGGCTAACGGAGCTGGGGGCTGACCCCTCCGGCACGGATGCCAGTGCCCTGCAACCCACCAAGGTGATCCCGGCCCCGTTTGTGCAGGTGCCGCTGGGCATCACAGAAGACCGGCTGGTGGGCTCGGTGGATGTCACCGCGTCGCTGAGCAGCGGCCAGGCGGTGTTCCAGCCGGGGCTACTGGCGGAGGCGCACCGCGGGGTGCTCTATGTGGATGAGCTCAACCTGCTGGACGACAACATCACCAACCTGCTGCTGGCGGCGGTGGGCAGCGGTGAAAACCGGATCGAACGGGAAGGGCTGAGCCTCACGCACCCGTGCCGCTGCCTGCTGATCGCCACCTACAACCCCGAGGAGGGGGCCGTGCGCGATCACCTGCTGGATCGCTTCGCCATTGCGCTCTCGGCCAACCAGGTGCTGGAGCTGGAACAGCGCGTGGAGATCACCCGCAGTGCCATCGGCCATGCGGAATCGAGCCAAGCCTTCGGCGCCCGCTGGCAAGAGGACACCGACGCCCTCGCCACCCAGCTGCTCCTGGCGCGCCAATGGCTACCCGATGTGCAGATCTCCCGCGAACAAATTGCCTACCTGGTGAACGAAGCCCTACGGGGCGGCGTCGAAGGTCACCGCAGCGAGCTGTATGCCGTGCGGGTGGCCCGCGCCCATGCGGCCCTGAGCGGCCGCGACCGCGTAGAAGCCGACGACCTTCAGGTGGCCGTGCGCTTGGTGATCGCGCCACGGGCCCTGCAGCTGCCGCCGCCGGACCCCAACCAACCGATGGAACCACCGCCGCCCCCCCCGCCGCAGGGGGAACAGCCGCCGGAGGAGCCGGAACCCCCCGAGAACGAGCAGGACCCTGACGAACCTGACGACGACAACGACGACGAGCAGGACGACGACACCCCTGAAGACCAGGCACCCCCCTCGATCCCGGAGGAGTTCCTGTTGGATCCCGAGGCCACGGCCATCGATCCCGACCTGTTGCTGTTCAGCGCCGGCAAGGCCAAGAGCGGCGGCAGCGGCAGCCGGGCCGTGGTGTTCAGCGACTCCCGCGGCCGCTACGTGAAACCGATGCTGCCCCGCGGTCCTGTGAAGCGCATCGCCGTGGACGCCACCCTGCGGGCTGCCGCGCCGTATCAAAAGAGCCGCCGGGAACGCGAACCCCACCGCAAGGTGGTGGTGGAAGACGGCGACCTACGGGCCAAGCAGCTGCAGCGCAAGGCCGGCGCCCTGGTGATCTTCCTGGTGGATGCCAGCGGCTCCATGGCCCTCAACCGCATGCAGAGCGCCAAGGGGGCCGTGA
>BJHC01000280.1 GCA_014191535.1 Cyanobium sp.
AGCCCTATGAGGGCGTGGTGATCGCCAAGCGCCACGGCGGCCTGAACGAAACCATCACCGTGCGCCGCATCTTCCAGGGTGTGGGTGTGGAGCGGGTGTTCCTGCTGCACAGCCCCCAGGTGGCTTCCGTGAAAGTGGAGCGCCGCGGTAAAGTGCGTCGGGCGAAGCTCTTCTATCTGCGCGACCGAGTGGGCAAAGCCACCCGCGTCAAGCAGCGCTTCGATCGCTGAGGCTTCTCGCCTTCAGTTCCCAGGATTGCCGCCACCGGTGGTGATCCGCCGAGCGATTCGATTTCGATCGGATCAAGCCCGGCCGAGGGAGCATCGGCCCTGCGCCGTTAGTTCAGTTGGTAGAACGCAGGTCTCCAAAACCTGATGTCGGGGGTTCAAGTCCTCCACGGCGCGTTCGGTGCTCCCCCCCTGCAGTCTCTTCGTTCCGGACATGGAGTTGGATCTACAGCCCGGTGATGTGGTCAAGGTGCTGGAGTCAGCCGCCCTCGGTTGGGTGCGCGCCCGGGTGATCCGCGTCAAATCCGGTGGCCGCGTGGTGGTGCAAAGCGACCAAGGCCGAGAATTCACAGCCCGCGGCAATCAAGTGCGCTTGATCGAACCGGCCGGTTTCCGGCCCTGATCCCGGGGCTCTGCCGCTAGCAACCTCTGAGCCCACCCACCGGGTGGGCTTTTTGCTGGATGGGTTGACTGATTTGCTGGATGAGTTGGCTGGATCAGTTGACGACGGGCAGGGCGACAACGGATACTTTTGAAGTCGCGACAGCGACCGCGACGCGCCCCAAAGGCCTGTCAGAGCGTGCTTTCTGAGCACTCTTGGGACTGTAGTTCAATCGGTTAGAGCACCGCCCTGTCACGGCGGAAGTTGCGGGTTCGAGCCCCGTCAGTCCCGTTCTCATTCAGTCAGAGGAGCAGAGGCCAGTGGCGGCAACTGGAGCGGCGGTCCGTGTGCGTCTCGCCCCCAGCCCCACCGGCACCCTGCACATCGGCACCGCCCGCACGGCAGTGTTCAACTGGCTGTTCGCCCGCCGCCAGGGCGGTCAGTTTCTGCTGCGCATCGAAGACACCGATAAGGAGCGCAGCAAGCCGGAATACACCGCCAACATCCTCGAGGGTCTGCAGTGGCTCGGGCTCACCTGGGATGGCGAGCCCGTGGTGCAGAGCGCGCGCATCGCGGAGCATCGCCAGGCCATCCAGCAACTGCTCAACAGCGGCCAGGCCTACCGCTGCTATGCCACCGAGGCGGAACTCACCGCGATGCGCGAACAGCAGGCCGCCGAGAACCGCGCCCCCCGCTACGACAACCGCCACCGCGATCTCACCCCCGAGCAGGAACAGGCCTTCATCGCCGAGGGCCGCGAAGCCACGATCCGCTTCCGCATCGACGACAGCGCCACGATCACCTGGACGGATCTGGTGCGCGGTGAGATGCGCTGGAGCGGCGCCGACCTGGGGGGCGACATGGTGATCGCCCGGCGCGCCCCCGCTGATCAGATCGGCGACCCCCTCTACAACCTGGTGGTGGTGGTGGATGACGCCGCCATGGCCATCACCCACGTGATCCGCGGCGAAGACCACATCGCCAACACCGCCAAGCAGCTACTGCTCTACGCCGCCCTCGGCGCGCCGGCCCCCGTGTTTGCCCACACGCCGCTGATCCTCAACCAGGAGGGGCGCAAACTCTCCAAGCGCGATGGCGTCACCTCCGTGAGCGACTTCCGCGCCCAGGGCTACACCGCCGAAGCCCTGGCCAACTACATGACCCTGCTGGGCTGGTCGCCACCGGAGGGCATGGGTGAGCGCTTCTCCCTGGCCGAGGCGGCCGCCGTGTTTGATTTCGACCGCGTCAACAAGGCCGGTGCCCGCTTCGACTGGGACAAGCTCAACTGGCTCAACAGCCAGGTGCTGCATGAGCTCAGTCCGGCCCAACTGCTGGCGGAGCTGCAACCCCTCTGGACCGCCCAGGGCTGGAGCGCAGACCCGGATTGGCTCGAGCAGCTCTGCCACCTGCTGGGCCCATCGCTGGTGACCCTGCAGGACGGCCTGGAGCAGGCCCGGCCCTTTTTTGAGCGCCCCGAACTCAACGACGCGGCCCAGCAGCAATTGGCGAGCGATGGGGCACGGCCTGCCCTGGCGGCCCTGTTGGAGCGGTTGCCGGAGGGGGCCCTCGATGCCGATGGGGCCCAGACGCTGCTGGGGGAGGCGGTCGCCGCGGCCGGCGTCAAGAAAGGGGTGCTGATGAAAACGCTGCGGGCCGCCCTACTCGGCAGCCTCCAGGGGCCCGACCTGCTCACCACCTGGCTGCTGCTCCAGCCCAGCGGCGAGGCCCGTCAGCGCATCGCCCGCTGCCTCTGAACCGATCGCGGCACCAGGATCAGCGCTGACTAACCCCAGCCGCCTGGCCAGCGCGGGGGCCGTCAGCCCCTGCAGGCTCACACTCAACAGGATGGTGAGAAACACCAGTCCCTTGAGGGTGCCGCCGCCCGGCACCCCGGCCTGATCCAGCTCGAGG
>BJHC01000281.1 GCA_014191535.1 Cyanobium sp.
GTGCGGTAGCTGGCTTTGTCCACCACCCCTTTGAGGAAACAGCTCACGAAGCCGGTGTTCTCGGCCATGGTGTGGGCCTTTTTGGTGCCCTCACGCAGCTGCAGAGCCAGGTTGGCGGACATGGGTTCTGATCCAAGGGTGCGGCAATCTCCACAAGCTAAGGGCTGCCTCCTCGTTTGGAAGAGGCCCGTTGCGAACCATTGCTGGCCCCGCGCTTCAACCCTGTCGCGTGCGGAGGCCGGCAGCAACCTGGACCTGGGGCGTGCCTGGAGTTAACTTGCCGCTGGCGCTGCTTTAGGGCTCCTGTTGCCTCAGCGACTAGGGGTTGGCGATGGCCTTGCAGCACGTGTTGTTTGTTTGCCTGGGCAATATCTGCCGCTCACCAGCGGCGGAGGGGGTGTTTCTGCACCTGATCGCTCGCGAGGGCCTGGAGGATCAGTTTGTGGTGGATAGCGCTGGCACTGGCGGCTGGCATGTGGGCAACCCAGCCGATCGCCGCATGCGAGCGGCCGCTGAGCGTCGCGGCATTCATCTGCCCAGCCGCGCCCGTCAGATCGAGCTGGCGGATTTCAGTCGCTTCGATCGCATCCTCACCATGGACGATGACAACCTTCGCAATGTGAAGGCCCTGGGGCGTGAGCTCGGCAACCGCCAGGGTCTAGCACGGGTCGAGCCGATGACCAGCTACTGCCGGCAGCACAGCGCCACGCACGTTCCCGATCCCTACTACGGCGGCGAGCAGGGCTTTGAGCACGTGCTTGACCTGCTCGATGATGCCTGCGCCGGGCTGCTTGAAAGCCTGCTCCAGGAGAGCGGCCGGCGCCCTTAAGCCCCCGGCTCCGGCCAGGCATCGTGGGGAACGCGCTCGCGGAAGAGCAGCACCAGCTGACCAATCACCGCCCCGATGCTGAGGCCATCGGTGATCAGCTCCACGGCATCAGCGGCCTGGGTGAGCGGGGCCACGTCACGGGTGGAATCGAGGTGGTCGCGCTCGGTGATCTGGGCCTCCAGCTCCTGCAGGGGCGGTACAGGGAAGCCCCGCTGCTCCAGATCCAGGGCCCGCCGCCGGGCCCGCTCCGCTGTGGTGGCGGTGAGAAACACCTTGAGCTCGGCGTCCGGAAACACAGCGGTGCCAATGTCGCGGCCTTCCGCCACCAAGCCGCCGCGCTCGCCCATGGCCTGCTGCTGGCGGGTGAGGGCTTCGCGCACGCAGCCGTGGGCAGCCACCACCGACACCTGCGCCGTCACCTCCGGTGAGCGGATCGCCTCCGTCACATCGTGGCCGTTCACCAACACCCGCTGGCTGCCAGCGGCAGCTGTGCTCAGCTGCAGATCCAGCCCAGCCAGCAGCGGTGCAACCGCGGTGCCATCGGCAGGATCCACACTGCTCTGCTGCACCAGCCAGGTCACGGCCCGGTACATGGCGCCGGTGTCGAGGTAGATCAGCCCCAGCCGCTCGGCAAAGGCGCGGGTCACCGTGCTTTTGCCCGCGCCGGCGGGGCCGTCAATGGCAACGATCGGGGCTCGGCTCATCAGAAAGACGTGATCAATCAGGCGCGTGGGGCCGCAGCGGGCCGCCGCCGCCAGCAGGGTGAGGCCTGCGGGCTGGTCACGGGGCTGAAGGCTGTGGGCGTCGGTCGCCTCCACATAGTCCACCACCAGCTGCTCCCGCTCCAGCTGCCCGCGCACCTGGCTGAGCAGCACCGGGAGCGTTGAGGGGGCCTGCGTGGCCGTGACCTCCCGGGCGGCTGCGGCCAGGATCCGCGGCAGGGCGGCGGCCCGCTGCCGTTGATCCGCATCCAGGTAGCGGTTGCGCGAGCTGAGGGCCAGGCCATCGGCCTCCCGCTGGGTGGGGCAGCCCTCCACCTGCACCGGTAGCCCCAGGTCGGCCACCACCCGGCGCAGGATCACGAGCTGCTGCCAATCCTTTTCGCCCAGCAGCAGGCGATCCGGCCGGATCAGGGCCAGCAGCCGCACCACCACCGTGGCCACCCCCGCAAAGTGGCCGGGGCGCTGGGCGCCGCAGAGCCCTTGCTGCAGCCCCTGCGGCGGCTCAATCCGGGTGAGCTCCTCCACCCCCTGCGGATAGAGCTCCGCGGCGCTGGGGGCAAACAGCGCTGCGGCCCCGGCGTCGGCCGCCCGCTGCAGGTCGCTCTCCAGGCTGCGGGGGTAGCGATCGAAGTCTTCGTTGGGGCCGAACTGCAACGGGTTCACGAACACGCTCACCAGCACCAGGGGCTGGCCCGCGTCGCGCCGGCGGCCGGCGCGGTGGATCAGGCTCGCGTGGCCGCTGTGCAGGGCCCCCATGGTGGGCACGAAATGCAGCGGCCCCGGACCACGGCTCGCCAGCCAGCGGCGCAGTTCAGCGGTGGTCTGCAGCAGCTGCACGGCTGGTCTCCGCTGCGCCGACCCTACCGAACGGGCCGCGCTGCAACGGGCGTCCCATGGCCAACAAAAAAGCCCAGGGACTGGCCCTGGGCTTGCGCGCAGCGGTGCAGCGGCTGTGGCT
>BJHC01000282.1:0-987 GCA_014191535.1 Cyanobium sp.
GGCTGCAGCAGCTCAAAGCCAGCGGCAGCGCCCTGGGGCGCGACCTGGAACGGCGGGCCCAGGAGCACGAGCGGCGGCAGGCCCAGGCGCAGCAGCTGCAGGGCCAGCTGGAGGGCCTGCGCAGCCGGCTGGCCCAACTGGAGGGCTCCCTGCGGGTGATCGATGAGCGGTTGCAGGCCCTGGGGGCCGATGCACCCAGCGCCCTGCAGGAGGGGCAACGGCAGTTGCAGCAGATCGATGCGGAGCTCGAGCCACTCCGCGCCGGGGATGGGGGATCCCCCGAAACCCTGGAGGCGGCCCTGGAGGCGCTGGAGCAGGAGAAAAGCCAGCTGCTCAGCCAGCGGGGGCAGGCGGAGCAGCTGTGCCAGAGCCTCGGGGCCCTCAACCCCCAGGCGGAGCTGGAACAACAGCAGGCCCGTTGGGAGGAAACCCAGGCGGAACGCCAACGGCTGGAGCGCCACGGCCAGGCCCTGCAGCTGCTGCAACAGCGGTTCCATCGGGCCCAGGCGGAGCTGGCCAACCGCTACAGCGAACCGCTCCGGGAAGCGATCCGCCCCTACCTGGCGGAACTGGGGAGCGAACCGGGGGTGACGCTGCTGAGCTTTGACCCCCAACAGGGCTTTCAAAACCTGCAGCTGCGCCAGCGTGGAGAGGCCTACGGGTTCGGCCAACTCAGCGGCGGCATGCGCGAACAACTGGCGGCGGCCCTGCGGCTGGCGATGGCGGAGGTGTTACTCCCCGCCTACGACAACGGCCTGCCGCTGGTGTTCGATGACGCCTTCAGCCAGAGCGATCCGGAACGGCTCCTCGGCCTCACGCGCATGCTCCGCCGCGGCATGCAACAGGGGGTGCAACTGGTGCTGCTCAGTTGCACGCCCGCCAGCTTCCAGAGCACACTGGTGGAGGCGGCAGCGGCAGCGCCGAAAGCCGCCAACAAAACAAATCCCCCCGCCAACGGCGAGGGGATCGACAAGGAGCCACCGGATG
>BJHC01000282.1:997-2498 GCA_014191535.1 Cyanobium sp.
GGTGGAGGCGCCGGCGGCAGCGCCGAAAGCCACCGCCAAGGCGAAGCCCCCCGCCGACGGCGAGGGGATCGACAAGGAGCCACCGGGTGTGGTGAGCGTGACGTTGGGCTAAGGGCCCAGGAGATCAATCCCTAGGGATCAATCCTCGTCGTCTTCGCTGGAGCCCACGGGGATCAAACGGATCTGCTTACGACCCAGCTTGATTTCAAACTCATCGCCGGGCTGGAGATCCAGCAGAGCGGTGTAGGCCTTACCGATCAGCAGATTGCCGTTGCCCTGCACGGTGGCCACATAGCTGAGTTTGCGGCCGCCTTTGCCCACCTTGCCGCCGCCGGAGAGCTCAACACCCTTGGCCTCCAGCAGCGCTTCGTAGAAGGCGGTGAAGTTCAGCCGCTCGCCGCCATCCTTCTTGGACGACACATAACCGCAGGATCGGACAATCTCCGACTTGCCCACATCGCCAAGCTCTTTCACCTTGGCCAGCAGATCAGATCCAGTGAGCATTGCTGTGGTGCAGTGATTAATCAACACCGCGAACATACAGCATCACTGCAAGAGTGACCATGCCAATCCGCCTTGAATGGCAGAACAATCACCGCAAACTGTGAGCGAGCTGTGACATGGATCAGCACAAGCCTGTGCAGCCACATCCCCTGCGGCCATTGGTTCTGGCGGATCTCGATGTCCTGCGGGAGATCTATCTCGAGGCGGTGCAGCATGCGGAGGCCTCGCTGTATTCGGAGCGGCAACGCCGCGCCTGGAGCCACTGGGCCGATCAGCTGGGGGACAGCCTGCGCCGCGGCGAGGGGCTGATGAGCTGCGCCGCCGATGGCACGGGGGAAGCCTTCGCCCTGCGGCTGCCCGCCGATCGCGTCGCCCTGCTCTACTGCCGGCCCCGCAGCCAGCGGCAGGGGCGGGGCCGGCAGCTGCTGCGGGCCGTGGAGGAGCAGGCGCGGCGGGCGGGCTGCCGCCAGCTGCACACCGAAGCGAGCCTGCTCTCCCAACCGCTGTTCAGCGCCGAAGGTTGGCGGGTGAGCTGGCGGGAGGCCCTGCTGATCCAGGCGGTGCCGTTCCAGCGCTTCCGCATGCACAAACCCCTGGGGCCACACTGAAGGACCCCAGCACCACCGGAAGCCATGGCCGAAGCCCAGCTGCAGCAATTCCTGGAGAAGGTGAGGCAGCTGAACGCCTTCGTGGCCCTGAGCGAACAGCAACCGGAGCTGCGGGAGGCCCTGCGCCAGTGGCCAGCACCACGAAGTGGTGAACCTGGCGGCACGCCACGGATTCTCGATCGGGCGCCGTTGGGGCGATGGCCCCGCGGAGGTGGCGGGCGCAGCGGCGGCGGCAACGGCGCCCCCCCCCGATCAACGCAATCTGCTCAGTAGCCCCTGCCCCGCCGAAGGCAGCGAACGCACCACGGTGCTGGCCAGCGGCAACGGCTGGCGGCTGGAGTGCATTCACTCCTGCCTGGCCAGCAGCGCGGAGGGGTTCTGGTACGACC
>BJHC01000283.1 GCA_014191535.1 Cyanobium sp.
GGCGTTGAGCCGCTGCACCAGGCTGGCGATCAGGCGCTCCTGGGTGACGGAGACATCCACTTCGCTGGAGAGGCCGGTTTGGTAGCGCAGGCGCACATCTCGAAAGGCCTCGAGGGCGGCGGCCACACCGCGGCGGGCGGAGCTGAGCTTGGCCAGGCTGGCTTCGTGGGTGAAGAAGGCGGTTTCCAGCCGCAGCCGGATGGTGTTGCGCTGGGAGGCGTATTGCTGGGCGGTGGCGCTGGCCCGTTTGGCCAGGGCTTGGGCCCGGCCTGACGTGGTGCCGGCATCGAACAGCAGCCAGCGCAGCGTCAACCCCATCGACCAGTCGTAGCCGTTGCTGTTCACCACCGGCGACACGCTGATCGGACAGCAGCCGCCGTAGCTGGCGCTCACATCGAAGGTGTTGAGGTTGGTGCCGTAGCCGGAGCCATTGGCGAACAGCGAGAGCTTCGGCAGCAGTGCGGCGGCGGCGGCATCCCGCTGGCGGGCCAGGGCTTCGCGGGTGGCCAGGATCGCCTCCAGCTCCGGGTTGCCGCGGTAGGCCGACAGCAGGCTCTCCTCCAGGTTGAGCGGCCAGCGCGGCATGGCCGTGATCGGGTCGCTGGCGGAAGGGGTGACCTCCGGTGGCAGGTTGAGCACCGTGGCCAACTGCCGCCGCGCGATGGCGCGGTCGGCCAGGGCCTGGATCAACGCTTCCTGATCGCTGGCTTCGATGGCGCGCCGGCGCATCACATCCAGGCGCGGCACCAGCCCCGCCTGCTTGAGGTCGAGGGCATCCCGCAGGATCAGCAGGTCGTTGCGCACGGCGGCATCGAAGATGCGCACGGTTTGGTCGGCCTGCTGCAGCTGGTAGTAGGCCTCGCTGATCTGCAGCTGCAGCTGGCGCAGCTGGTTGGCGTAGCTGTTGCGCTCCTGCCGCAACCGCGCCCGGGCCGCCTGCACGGCGGGGGTGCGGGCGAAATCGAGCAGGGCGTAATCGAGCTGCAGCCCGGCGCTGCCGGTGGTGACGGAGTTGTTCTGGTAATAGAGGCCCCCCGCCGGTGAATAGAAGGCGCCATTGACCGGTTGGCCATTCGCCCCCATCAGGCTGTTGGGGGCGAACTGGGGCCCCACCCCCCAGGTGTCGTTGGCGAGGGGCGTGTTGGCGCTGATGCTGCTCTGGCCGGTGTTGCCGTTGGCCACCGTGAGGATGCGGGGCCAGTAGGTGCCCAGGGCCGACTGCAGCTCATCGAGGGCGGCGGCCACCTGTTCGCGCTGGGCCTGCAGCTCGGCGTTGTTGGCAAACCCCAATGACAGGGCCTGGTTGAGACTGAGGTCCTGCACAACCCCCTGCTGGATCTGGCGGGGTTGGGGCAGGGCCAGCGGTGGCGGCGCGGCCCCCTGGCCGGGGGCGAGGGGCCCCCGGGCGGCGGCGTTGGGGGCCAGCAGCCCCGGTGGAAGGGGCGGTGCCGGGGTGATGGCCGCTGGTGCGCTCTCGGGTTCAGCGGGGATCAGGGCATCGAGGGCGCGCAATTGGGCGTCGAGGGCGTTCCAGCTGCGCTCCAGCCGCTGGGTGTCGGCTCCCCCCGGTTGGGGTTGCGCCTGCAGCCCGCTCGCCCCCACCCCGATCAGCAGGCTGAGCGCGGCCAAGCCTCGGGGCCCTGCTCGGAGCACGCGCGTCATCCTTGCCATGGCCGATCAGTCTGCTGGATGCCATGGAGGCAACTGGCGACTGCGCTTGGCGGTTTCGGGGGCCTGGATGCATGCTGGCTGCCATGGCTGAGACCAGCACCATCGCCGTCGGGTCGTGGCCGCGTCGCCAGGCCCGCCTGTGGATGGGCCGTTGGCGGGGGCTGAGCGATCACGGCCAGGTGGGGGTGTGCCTGGCGGGGGTGGGCGGCGCCCTGGCGCTGTGGGCCCTGCTGTGGCCTGTGCCCACGGAGGTGGTGGGCCAGGGGGTGTTGATCTACCCCGACAACGCCGGTGTGCTCAATGCCCGGGCTGGCGGCCAGGTGCTGAAGCTGAACGTGCGGGTGGGGCAGCCGGTGCGCCAGGGCGAGGTGTTGCTGACGCTCTACCTGCCGGTGCTCGACAAGCAGCTGCTCCAGCAGCGGGGCAACCTCGCCCAGTTGGAGCGCATCAACCGCGACCTCGACCTGCGCGATGCCCTGCGTCTGCGCACGGAGGCCCTCGCGGTGCAGACGGCCCTGGCCAAGCTGGATGACGACGCCAAGCGCTACCGCCGGTTGCAGAGCACCTACAGCAGCAAGCTGCGCAGCCTGGACTGGTTGAGCCGCCGGCAGGTGGTGGCGCCCCTGTCCACGGAGGTGGTGTCAGCCGAGCAGGGGCTCACCAACACCAGCGTCAACCTCGATGAGGTGAAGATCAGCCGCCGCCGCGTGGTGACCAACTACCAACAGGTGAAGCTGCAGATCGAAACCCAGGCCCTGCAGCGCCGCTATCAGATCGCCGATCTCAAGCGCGCAATCAAGTTGACCGAACCGCGCATCGCCTACG
>BJHC01000284.1 GCA_014191535.1 Cyanobium sp.
GGATGTGCGCCTGCGCTACCAAACCGGCCTCTCCAGCGAAGTGGATGTCTCCGTCACCCAGGAGCGCCTGATCGCCAGCCTGGTGCAGCGGCTCAACGCCACCGTGGGGGTGAATGTGAGCTACGCGCGGCTGCTGCGGGAGCTGCTGCCGGTGCCACGGGACCCGGCCGCTCCGTTGACGCCCCGGATCACTGCGCCGGGCAGCCCAGCCCCAGGGCTCGCAGCCGCTGGGGCGCCTGGGCGCGCTGGCGCGGCGACCCCGCCAGCCAATCCGCCAGCAACGGCGCCAGCACCGGCACCTGGGCAAAGGCCCCGCTGAAGCCGCTAAACACCCACAGGCCGGGGGCCTGGGGGATCGGCCCCACCAGCGGCAGCCCATCGCTGCAGAAGGCCACGGGCACCCGGTGGAAGCGGCCGGCCTGGGCGAGGGCCGTGGGCGCGCGGACCCCGCTGGCGGCCCAGGCCTGGCGCAGCCAGTGCTCCATGGTCTCGGCGGGCGGTGGGGTGCCGCCGCCGGGGTCCGGGGGCACCCAGGTGAGCTGCCCCAGCAGGGCCGCCTCCCCCCAGGGGGCCAGCCCCGCATCCACCACCCACTCGGGCTGCTGCAGCTGCGGCGCACGGCGCTCCAGCAGCGGCCGCTGAAACGGCTGCGGCAGGGTGATGATCTGCCTGTCGAGGCCCGGCGCCTCCAGCACCCCCGCCCAACTGCAGCGCAACTGGGGGGGGAGGCTCGGCCACAGGGCCCGGCAGCCCGCACCGGCGGCCAGCACCAGCTGCTGTGCCTGCAGGGCCTCCCCGCTGGCCCGATGCAGCCGCCAGCCCCCGGCGCAGGGCGCCAGGGCCGAGGCCTCCCCCTGCAGCTGCTCCACCCCCGCCGCCGCCAGCACCTCAGGCAACCGAGCCCGCAGCCGCACCGCATCCACGCGGCTGAACGGCAACCAGCGGGCCCAGGGCGCCCGGGCCGAACCGTGCTGGCGTAGGCCACAGCGCCGCCAGCCCAGATCGCCGTGTTGGCGTTGCAACTGCCGCCAACGGCGACCCGCCCCCGCAGCCCGACGGGCCAGGGGCGTGGGCAAAATCGGCCAGCCGGGCACGCCGCCGTAGCTCAGGGCCGTGGCCGTCTCCGGGCTGCCGGCATCGAGCAGGGTCACGGGCACCCCGCGCTGGCGCAGTTCCAGGGCCAGCAGCCCACCGGCCAGCCCGCCACCGACGATCAACACCGCGTCGGCGGACGGGCCGGCGGGCGTCGCCATCAGATCTGCAGGGTGAAGGAGCTGATCACCTGATGGAAGAGAACCTTCACCTTCGGCCAGCGCAGTTCATTGGTGCTGGCCGCGAAGGTGTAAAGCCGGCCGCGGTCCACCACCACGGTGGCCAGCTCGTGGCGGTCGCGGTCGTTGAGGTGCACGCTGTATTCCAGGTCGTAGAAGGTGCGGCCACCGTCTTCGCGCTCCGCCGCCTCCACCAGCTCCGCCTCACGGCCGCTGCCCTCCGGGGCAATCACCACCCGCCGCAGCTTCTCGCCCACCGCCACGGCACTGCCCAGGTCGTCGAGGCTGTTGGTGGGGTTCACCTCCGCAATCACCAGGCTGAGGGTTTCATCGGCGTTGATCAGGTCGTGGAACACCACCTGGGGGCCGTCGCTCACCTGCACCCGCGTCCAACCGGTGGGATACAGGAAGGCGTAGCGCCCATCGGGGCTCTGGAAGGAGTTGAGCCCAGCCGCGGCGGCGCTGCAGGCACTCAACAGCAGCGCCAGGGCCAGGGCCACCACGGCCGTGAGCGGGGCCGGACGCCGGCTGGCGCGGTGCAGCGGAGAGGACATGCGACGGCGGGAGCACGGGTTCGTGACGCCATTCTCGCCCGCGGGGGCCAGGGGCTGAACCGCCGCCGCGGGCCGCTGCCCCTAGATTCCGCCCAGCGTTGGCATGCCCCCTGAGCGGCTTCACCCGCCCCCTGGCTCGGCTGATTGATCAGTTTGAGCGGCTGCCGGGCATCGGTCCGCGCACGGCCCAGCGGCTGGCGCTGCATCTGCTGCGCCAACCCAGCGAGCAGATCCAGGCCTTCGCCGATGCCCTGCTGGCGGCCCGCAGCCAGGTGGGCCAGTGCCAGCGCTGCTTCCACCTGTCGGCCGAACCGCTCTGCGAGATCTGCCGCAACCCGGAACGCAACACCGGCGTGCTGTGCGTGGTGGCGGACTCCCGCGACCTGCTGGCCCTGGAGCGCACACGGGAGTTCAAGGGCAGCTACCACGTGCTGGGGGGGCTGATCTCCCCGATGGATGGGGTGGGGCCCGAGCTGCTGCAGATCCAGCCCCTGGTGGCGCGGGTCGACCGCGACGACATCAGCGAAGTGATCCTGGCCCTCACTCCGAGCGTGGAGGGCGACACCACCAGCCTCTACCTGGCGCGGCTGCTCAAACCCTTCACCCAGGTGAGCCGCATCGCCTACGGCCTGCCGGTGGGCAGTGAACTGGAATATGCCGACGAAGTCACC
>BJHC01000285.1 GCA_014191535.1 Cyanobium sp.
GGATGCGGCCGGGCAGGCGTGGGCCCGTGCTGGCGAGGGGGCACCGCTGCCGCGCTTTGATTTCGCCCAGTTCCGCCGTTGGTATCACCAGGCGGGCACGCCCCAGCTGCAGATCGAGCGGCACTGGGATGCCGAGGCCGGCAGCCTGCGGCTGCGGCTGCGCCAACACACCCCGCCGACCCCTGGCCAGCCCGATAAGCAGCCCCTGGTGATCCCGCTGTTGCTGGGGCTGTTGGGGCAGGCCGGCGAGCCCTTGCCCGTGCGCTTCAGCGGCGAAACCCCCGAAGCGGCGCAGGCGGCCACCCAGGCCCACGGCTGGGGGGAGGCCAGCCGGTTGGTGGTGATCGATCAGCCGCAGCAGGAGTTCACCCTGGTGGGCCTGGAGCCCCACAGCCATCCGCCGGCCCTGTCGCTGCTGCGGGGCTTTTCAGCACCGGTGAAGCTGCAGCTGCAGCGCGACAGCCGTGAGCTGTTGCACCTGCTGGCCTGCGACAGCGACCCCTTCGCCCGCTGGGATGCGGGCCAGGAGCTGCTGCGCCAGGCGGTGCTCACCCGAGCCGCCGGCAGCCCCAACGACGAACTGGAGGAGGGGTTGGTGGCGGCGTTCGAGCGGATCCTGGCGGAGCCGGGGCTGTGCGATGCCAACCGCAGCATGCTGCTGGCCCTGCCGGGCCTGCCGGAGCTGGAGGATGCGGCGGGCGAGGCCTGTGATCCGCCGGCCCTGTTTGCGGCGCTGCTGGCGCTGCAGCAACGCTTTGGCCAGGAGCTGGAGCAGCCGCTGGAGCACACCCTGGAGCGCTGCCGGCCCCAGTGGTTGCTGGCCTGGCCCGATGGCGTGGGCGACCGGGCCCTCACCGCCACCGCCTGGAGTTGGCGGGTGGCCGCCGGCGATCCGGGGGTGCGGGCCGAGGCGGCCGCCGCCGTGGAGGGCCCTTCGATGACCCTGGCCCGTGCTGGCCTGCGGGCGCTGCAGTGCCACGACTGCCCGGAGCGCAGCACCGCCCTGGCGGCGTTTTACGAGCGCTGGCAGGACAAGCCGGTGATCCTGGATGCCTGGTTTGGCCTGCAGGCCGCCACCCCCTTCGGCGATGGGGTGGCCCGGGTGCGGCAGCTGTTGGAGCATCCGCGCTTTGATCCCGCTGCCCCCAATTCCCTGCGGGCGGTGCTGGGGGGCTTCGCCGGCACGGCGCCCCAGTTCCATGCCGCCGATGGCAGCGGCTACCGCTTCGTGGCGGAGCAGATCGCCGCGGTGGATCAACGCAATCCGATCACCGCCTCGCGCATGGCCAAGCTGTTCAGCCGCTGGCAGAGCTACGGCCCGGAGCGCCGCGCCCGCATGCGCGAGGCCCTTGAGCAGTTGGCGGCGGAACCGCTCTCCCCCAACAGCCGCGAGGTGGTGGACCAGTGCCTGGGGGCGGGCTGAGCCCGCGCCTCAGCGCCCCTCGGACACCGGTTCGCCGGCCTCCAGCAGCTGCAGGCCCTGGTGCAGCTGGCTGAAACGGCTGCGGCGCAGGTCGGCCCCCTCTGGGCCGGCGTGCAGGCCCCACAGGCCCTCCCAATAGAAATAGATCACGCCGTGGCCCCGTTCGGCCGCCAGGCGCACCTTCTCGCTCAAGGGGCCCATGGCGGTGGTGCGCCCGCCGAAGCCCGCCAGGATGCCGATCTCCACGGGGATGCCCCAGCCGCTGGCCTTCACCAGGGCCGGTTGCTGCAGATCGCGCTCAAAGCCTTTCACCGAGTAGGCGTAGTTCTGCACCACCAGCTCATCGATCAGGTGGCCCAGGGCCCAGATCTCCCAGTCCTGCAGCCAGACGTTGTAGGCAAAGCGGAAGGGGCCGGGGGAGAGGCTCACGTAGGCGCTGCCCAGGCCGTTGCTGCGCAGGGTGCTGCGCAGCTGGCGCAGCAGGCCGGTGAGCTGGTGGCGCCGCCAGGTCATCCAGGCGCGGTCGGTGTGGTTGTCGGGGGGCTCGCGGCCCGTGGCCTGGCGGTAGAGGTCGCGGGTGAACGGGTCGTAGCCCAGTTCCACCGGCCAGGCGAAGTGGTCGTCGAGCTGGATGCCATCCACCTTGCAGCGCTGCACGATTTCGCCGATCAGCCCCAGCAGCCGCTGCTGCACGCCGGGGTGGGCGGGGTTGAGCCACACCATCGGCTTGCCGTGCATCAGCACGGTGCTGGTGCCGTCACGCTTCTGCAGCACCCACTCCGGATGCTGCCGCACCACCTCGGCATCGGCGGGTTCCATCAACCCGTACTCAAACCAGGGGATCACCTGCAGGCCGCGGCGGTGGGCGGCCTGCGTCAGGGTGCAGATGGGGTCGTGCTGGGCACCGCTTTGGCGCAGGGCCGGCTCCATGGGGGCCCAGCGGCTGCGGTGGAAGGTGGTGCCGCGGCTCCACACATTGGGGTAGAGCGTGTTGAAGCCGCTGGCCGCCAGGTCGGCTACCGCCTGCTCCAGGCGGCTGCGCTCGTAATAGAGGGGGCTGGGGCTGTTGGTG
>BJHC01000286.1 GCA_014191535.1 Cyanobium sp.
GCGGGGGGAGGGGGAGGCTGGCGGGGACCAGATCCGGCCGCAGCCGCTCCAGCGATTCCCGCAGCTCCCGCTGGGCCCCCGGCGAGGGGATCGTGTACACCTGCGACTTCACCAGGTAGGGCAGGGCGACTTCGAGGGCCACCTCCCCGCTGGCACCAGGGGAATCTGCGCCGAGGCTGCCCGGAGGGGTGTCGAAGTGAATGAAGCTGATCTCGTGGCCGCGCAGCCGCAGGGCTTCGGTGGTGGTCAGGCCGTAGGTGACGTTGCCGCAGAAGGGCGATTTCTTGCCCAGCCAGGCGATGTGGGTCACGCAATGGCAGCACGAGCCACCCGAGACGCTAGCAGCGTTTCCAGGGACGCTCGAGCAGGGCGGCGGTGAGGGCCAGGGCCGCCAGGCCCCAGAGCACGGGCAGCAGGCCGTAGCGGCTCACCACGGTGCCCGCCAGCACCAGCGGCAGGCTGAGGGCAATGTTGATCAGGTTGTTCTGCAGGCCAAACACCTTGCCGCGCAGGGCCTCGGGGGTGTCCTCCTGGATGGTGGTCTGGGCGGGGATCGCCAGCAGGGCCGCCCCCACCCCCAGCACGGCGCAAAGCCCCAGGGTGCCCACCAGCTGGCCCCTGAGTTGGCCCAGCAGCACCAGGCTCCAGGCGATGGTGCCCAGCCCTGCGGAGGCCAGCCGCCGGCGGTTGAAGCGGTGCCCCATCTGTGCCACCCCCAGGGCGCCCAGGGCCAGCCCCACGCCGCTCATGGCCAGCAGGGTGCCGAACTGGGTGGGGCCCAGGCTGCTGATGGCCGAGGCCAGGCTGATGGCCAGCACGTAGAGGGCCGCCAGCAGGCTGTAGAGGAGTACCAGCTGCAGCAGGGCACTGCGCACGCTGGGTTGCTGGCGCAGCACCTGCAGCCCATCGGCCATTTCGCGCCAGAGGTTGGCGTCGCCCTGGCGTTGGGGGGATTCCTCCAGGCGAATGGAGGCGATGCAGAGGGCCGCCAGGCCGTAGCAGAGGGGCAGCAGGGCGAATTCGCCGTTGGCGATTCCCAGGCCTGAGAGGCCGTAGCGCAGCAGCCTCAGGATCGGATCGCCGAGGGCGAAGCCCACGATCGTGGCCCCCATGCTCGTGGCCTGGTACAGGGAGTTGGCCGCGAGCAGCTGTTGGCCGGGCACCAGCATCGGAATCGCGGCCTGCTCAGCCGGAGCGAAGAACTGGGTGAGCACCGATTCCAGGAAGGTGATCACCAGCAGGGCCCAATAGCCCCAGCTCAACCCCAGCCAATGGGGGCCATCCAGCAGGCAGAGCGGTGCCAGCAGGGCCAGGCCGGCACGGATGGCGTTGCTGGCCACCATCACCTCGCGCTTGGGCCAGCGGTCGGCCCAGACGCCGGCCAGCAGCCCCAGCACCATCGCCGGGATGGTGTTCGCCACATAGATGCCCGTGGCCAGCAGGGTGATCAGCTGGGCACGGCTGTCGATGCTCAGCCGGAAGGCCCCCGCCGCTTCCGCCAGGGCCCCACCGGCTGGTGGTGTGGCCGTCACCCAGTACTGGGCGATCAGAAACACCATCAACACGATGTAGAACTTGTCCGCCAGCTGGCTGAACACCTGCCCCAGCCAGAGCTTGCGGAATTCCGGCAGCGCCAGAACCGCCTGCAGGCCCGTGGGCATGCCGCTGGTGACTCCGCTGGGTCGTTGGGGCTCGTGCAAGGGCTGCAACGGCGGTGTCGGGGGCCGGCTCACGATGATGCCCCATCGCCAAAACACTGGCGCAGCAGCCGCCAGGAGCGGGCGCTGCGCCCCAGATGTTCCCGGCTCCAGAGGTCCTGCAGTTGCAGCAGCCGCAGCCACACCGGTTCGGGGCCCATCAGGTCCCCATCCCGCCGCCGTGGCAGCGCCGGCCGCAACAACCGTTGCAGCAGCGCCAGTTCTGAGGCGTTGAGCACCAGCTGGGCGCCCACCACCGGGCCGATCACGAAGCCCTCCGCGGGCAGCAGGCTGCAGCGCCACTCCCAGTTGCCGATGGGGGGCTCGAGGGGCTCGCCGCTGCGGGCACAACTGGCCAAGGGCAGGGCGTAGCCCCCCAGGGCCAGCAGATGCACGGCCCCCTGCACGGCGATGGCCAGCGCCTCCAGCGCCCCCTGCCGTTCCTTCACCACCAGCTCCAGGCGCCCCAGCTGCAGCAGCAGATCATCCAGAACCCCCTCCACCGCCTGGTCGGTGGGCACCAGCTGCAGGGCCAGTTCCGCCAGACCCTGCGCGGCCGACAGGGTTTCCAGGCGTTCCGCCAGGGCGGAGAAGTTGCGCAGCACCCGGAGCTGCCGCACCCGCCGCAGGCCGCTGCGCCCCCCCACCTGCAGGCTCAGCACCGCCAGGGGCACCGCCCCGGCCAGGCTGCTCTTGGGCTTGCGGGCCCCGGGGGCCGCCAGTCGGGTCAGCCCCTCCTCGGCCGACAGCAGGGTCAGCAGTCGGTCGCTCTCCCCCAGGGGGCTGCTGC